>JBOHXX010000015.1:0-20960 GCA_050737675.1 Pseudoxanthomonas sp. | reverse complement strand
TGCGGCCCAACACCGTGATCAATTTTTCATTCGGAATGGTGATCAGCGAATCGCAGTGGTGGCTGAGTTCCTCGATGCCCTTCAGCGCGACCTGCATGCGCCGACGACCTTCGAACGGAAATGGTTTCGTGACCACGGCAACGGTCAGGATGCCCATCTCTTTGGCGAGCTGCGCGACGACCGGCGCCGCGCCCGTGCCGGTGCCGCCACCCATGCCGGCGGTGATGAACACCATGTCGGCGCCATCCAGCGCGGCGATGATGCGCTCGCGATCCTCGAGCGCGGCCTGGCGGCCGACCTCCGGGTTCGCGCCCGCACCCAGGCCCTTGGTGACGTTGCCACCGAGTTGCAGCTGGGTCTTCGCGCCGCAGCTGTTGATCGCCTGCGAGTCGGTATTCGCGGTGATGAATTCCACGCCGTCCACGCTGCTGCTGACCATGTGCGCGACCGCGTTGCCGCCGCCGCCGCCGACGCCGATGACCTTGATCACCGCGTTCGGAGCCATCCTTTCAACCAGTTCGAAATGTGCCATGTCCGTTGTCCTCTTAATAGTTATGTTTGTTTGATTGCATCGGGGTGTCGCTCAATTCCCGTTATTTCCTTCCCGCCTCACGCATCCCCGCCATCGCGGATGCGCCAAACTCCTGCGCGGCCTCAGAACTCGCCGCGGTACCAGTTCTTCAATTTGTTGAACAGGGTTCCAGCCTTGCCCGTGGGCAGCGACGGACGCCGCGGATGTTCGATCTGGCTGCCCATCAGCAGCAGGCCCACGCCGGTCGCATGGACCGGGTTGCCGACCACTTCGCCCAGTCCGGTGACGTGCTGCGGGATGCCGATGCGCACCGGCATCTGCAGCATTTCTTCTGCCAGCTCGACCACGCCTTCCATCTTCGAGGCGCCGCCGGTCAGGACCATGCCCGCACGCACCAGTTCCTCGAAACCGGAACGGCGCAGTTCCGCCTGCACCATCTCGAAGATTTCCTCGTAACGCCCCTGCACCGCCTGGGCCAGCGAATGACGCGGCAAGCGGCGCGGCGGACGGTCGCCGACACTGGGCACCTGGATGCTTTCCTCGGCGGTCGCCAGCTGCGCCAGCGCGCAGGCGTAGCGGACCTTGATCTGCTCGGCTTCCGGCGTGGGCGTGCGCAGCATGTGCGCGATGTCGTTGGTGACGTGGTCGCCGGCGATCGGCAGCGACGCGGTGTGGCAGATCGCGCCCTGCACGAACACGGCCAGGTCGGTGGTGCCCGCACCCATGTCCACCAGCACGACACCGAGTTCGCGCTCGTCGCTGGTCAATACGGCGACGCTGGAGCCGAGCGAAGAGAGAATCAGGTCGTCGATCTGCAGGCCGCAGCGCTGCACGCACTTGCTGATGTTGGCCGCCGCCGACTGCGCGCAGACCACCAGGTGCGCGTGCACTTCCAGGCGCACGCCGGTCATGCCGACGGGATTGCGGATGCCTTCCTGCGAATCGTCCAGCACGTATTCGCGCGGGATCGCGTGCAGGATCTTCTGGTCGGCGGGAATGGCCACGGCCTTGGCCGCTTCCAGCACCCGGTCCAGGTCGCCCCAGGTCACTTCGCCATCGCGGATCGGCACGATGCCGGGCGAGTTCTTGCATTGCACGTGCGCGCCGGAGATGGACGCGTAGACCGAACGGATCTCGCAACCGGCCATCAGTTCGGCTTCTTCCACCGCGCGCTGGATCGACTGCACCGTGGATTCGATATCGACCACCACGCCGCGCTTGAGCCCGCGAGATTCGTGCGAGCCGATGCCGATCACTTCGATCGGATTGCCCGGCGAATATTCGCCGACCAGCGCAGTGACCTTGGAGGTGCCGATGTCGAGGCCGACGATCAGCGATTTGTCGCCCTTGCGATTCATGTGCTTGCCTGTGTTTGTGTCACGCCGCCAGAGGCGACAGGAGCGGAGGTCGGGGCCTCCGGAACGGCTGGCTTTGTCGTCGACCAGCTCAATGCAAAACCATTGGTGTAACGAAGATCGGCGCGCTGCAGCGGCAAGGCATTGCGCGCCAGCAGCTGCGGCAGCATCCGTGCAAAGCGGCCCAGGCGCGGACGCGCGTCGGTGCGGCCGAGCACCACCTGGGTGCCGTTGCTCAGGGCCAGCGACCAGCTGCCGCGGCGATCCATCACCAGGCTGTCGACCTTGAAGCCGACCGGCGCGAACAGTTCGCGCGATTCGTTGTACAGCGCCACCACTTCCTTGACCTGCGAATCCGGACCGCCGAGCAGCGGCAGCGCCTCCGACGACAGGCCCTTGGGCACCGGGAACAGGCTGCCGTGTTCGGACAACAGGCGATCGTTGCCCCAGCGCGCGAACGGCTTGTGCTCGACGACTTCGACCTCGATCACGTCCGGCCAGCGCTTGCGCACTTCGGCGCGTTCGACCCATGGCAGTTTTTCCACCGCGTCCTGCGCGCCCTGCAGGCGCACGGCGAAGAAACCCGGCCTGGCGAAAGGCAACACCACCGCACGCAATTGGGCGGGGTCCACACGCTTGAACTCGCCGTGCACGCGCAACTTCGTCAACGGCCAGCGCTCGGCGCCGATCCATCCGTTCATCACCGCGACCACCGGCAAGACGACCAGCGCCAGGGCCAGCAACCAGGTGAAGATGCGCAGCGCGGCGTTCATCAGCCGGCGACCTCCGGCAGGGTCTGCTCCAGGATCCGCCAGCACAGTTCCTCGAAACCGATGCCCACTTGCGCGGCAGCCTTGGGCACCAGCGAATGGCTGGTCATGCCCGGCGCCGTATTGACTTCGATCAGCTGCAAGCCCTTGACCCGGTCGCGCATCACGTCCACGCGACCCCAGCCCCTGCACCCGGCGGCGCGGAACGCAGCCAGCGCCAGCGCGCGGATCGCGAGTTCGTCGTCGCCTTCCATGCCCGGGCACAGGTATTGGGTGTCGTCGGCGATGTACTTGGCGTGGTAGTCGTACCAGTCGCCTGCCGGCACGATCCGGATCGACGGCAGCGCGGTTTCGCCGAGGATGCCCACGGTGTACTCCTCGCCGACGACCATCTGCTCCATCAGCAGTTCGCCCGCGTAGCCAGCGGCGAAAGCCGCGGCTTCTCCCAGGTCTTCTTCGACGAGGATGCGGAATACGCCGACGCTGGAACCTTCGCAGGAAGGTTTCACGAACACCGGCAGGCCCAGCGCGGCCACCGCGGCGTCCAGGTCGTCGCCCGGATTGATCCGCGCAAACCGCGGTGTCGGCAGGTCGGAAGCGATCCACACCTGCTTGGTCCGGATCTTGTCGAGGGTCAACGCCGAGCCCAGCACATCGGGTCCGGTGCAGGGCACTCGCAGCGACTGGAGCAGGCCCTGCAGCACGCCGTTCTCGCCATCGCCGCCGTGCAGGATGTTGAATACGCGGTCGATCCGGCCCGCGAGGATCTCCTCGATCAGCGCGGGAATGCCATCCACCGCGTGCGCATCGACACCACGGGCCTGCAGCGCATTCAAAACGTTGCGGCCGGAATCCAGCGACACCTCGCGTTCGCTGGAAATACCGCCCAGCAGCACGGCGACACGACCGAAGACGGTCGGATCGGTGCTACGCAGCGACGGGAATTCGTACTGGCTCATTCTGCTTTCTTTCCCTCGAATCCCTGTGCGGCGATCTGTTGTGCGACGTAACCGATATCGCCCGCGCCCATCAGCAGCAGCAGGTCGCCGTCCTGGAGCACGTCCGGCAGTACCGCCGCGAGTTCGGAGACCTGGCTGACCACGACCGGCTCGTTGCGACCGCGCGCGCGGATGGCGCGGGCCAGCGAGCGGGCGTCAGCGCCGGCGATAGGCGCTTCGCCCGCGGGATAGACCTCGCTCAGCACCAGCGCATCGACTTCCGAGAGCACCGCGGCGAACGCGTCGAACTGGTCGCGGGTGCGGCTGTAGCGATGCGGCTGGAACGCGACCACCAGGCGCTTGTCCGGCCAGCCGCCACGCGCGGCGGCGAACACCGCGGCGAGTTCGCGCGGATGGTGGCCGTAATCGTCGACAAGCTGCACGCGCGCGCCGGTCGGCGTGGTGATCTCGCCCAGTTCGTTGAAGCGGCGGCCGATGCCGGTGAACTTCTCCAGCGCGCGGGCAATCGTTTCCGGGGCCACGCCCAGTTGCCAGCCGATGCAAGCGGCGGCGAGCGCGTTCTGCACGTTGTGCCGACCCGGCAACGCCAAGGTCACCTGCACCTGGGTGTCTTCCGGCAGGCGCAGGGTGAAATGCATGCGCCCGCCTTGCTGGGTCACGTTCTCGGCGCGCACGTCGGCGTTCTCGGCGAAGCCATAGCTCATGACGTGGCGCGGCGTGTCCGCCGCCAGTGCAGCTACTTCCGGATCGTCGATGCACAGCACCGCTAGGCCGTAGAACGGCAGGCGCTGCAGGAATTCGCCGAACGCCGCCTGGACCTTGGCGAAATCGTTGTCGTAATTCTCCAGGTGATCCGCATCGATATTGGTGATCACCGACATCAGCGGATTCAGGCGCAGGAAGCTGCCATCGCTTTCGTCTGCCTCGGCCACCAGCCACTGGCCGTCGCCGAGCTTGGCGTTGGCGCCGGCGGCGAGCAACTGGCCGCCGATGACGAAGGTCGGATCCAGCCCGCCTTCGCTCAACACCGCCGCGGTCAGGCTGGTGGTGGTGGTCTTGCCATGGGTGCCGGCAACCGCTATCCCGCGGCGGAAGCGCATCAGTTCGGCCAGCATCGCCGCGCGCTGCACGATCGGGATGCGTTGCGAGCGTGCTTCCATCAGTTCCGGGTTGTCGTGCTTGATCGCGCTGGACACGACCACGCAATCGGTGCCGAGCACGTTGGAAGCGTTGTGCCCGCGCATGACCCGCGCGCCCAGCGAAGCCAGCCGGCGCGTGGCCACGTTGTCGGCATTGTCGGAGCCGGAGACTTCGTAGCCCAGCGTGCACAGCACTTCGGCAATGCCGCTCATGCCGGAGCCACCGATGCCGACGAAATGCACCCGGCGGAATTCCTCGGCCAGGTTGCCGGTGTGTTGCAGGCGGCGTTCGCGTGCGGCAGCCATCATCATGCAGCCTGCTCCAATGTGGATTCTTCGAGGATGATGTCGGCGATGCGTTCGGCCGCATCGGGCTTGGCCAGCGCGCGCGCGGCTTCGGCCATCGCCAGGCGGCCGCCCGGATCGGCGCCGAGTCCGCGCAACGTGGCTTGCAGGTGGCCAGCCAGCTGGTCGTCCTGCTTCAGCAAGACCGCGGCGCCCCGTTCCACCAGGTACATCGCATTCCTGGTCTGGTGGTCGTCGACCGCGGCGGCGAAAGGCACCAGCACACTGCCGATGCCCACCGCGCAAAGTTCGGCCAAGGTCGAAGCACCCGACCGGCACACGACCAGGTCGGCCCAGGCGTAGGCGCCGGCCATGTCGGAGATGAAACTTTCGACGCTGGCGACAACGCCGGCATCGGCATAGGCACGCACCGCTTCCTCGCGCATCTTCTCGCCGCATTGGTGGCGGACTTCGAATTCGAACCCGCGCAATCCGGCCAGCGCGACGGGCAATGCATTGTTCAACACGCGCGCTCCCTGGCTCCCGCCCAGCACCAGCAGCCGCAGCGGCGCCTGGCGGTTGGCGAATCGCTGCGCCGGCAATGGCAGCGATGCGATCTCGCTGCGTACCGGATTACCCACCGCTTCTTCGCGCGTGGGGAAACTGCCGGGAAACCCGGTGAGGATGCGACGCGCGAATTTCGCCAGCACGCGGTTGGTGAAACCCGGCGCGCGGTTCTGTTCGTGGACCAGCAACGGACGGCCCTGCAGGCGCGCGGCCATGCCGCCTGGGCCCGCGGCGAATCCGCCGAAGCTGACCACCACACGCGGCTCGCGATAACGCAGCACGAAACCGGCCGCGCGCACCGCGCGCAGCACCCGCAACGGCGCTCCGAGCAGGGCCAGCTTGCCTTTGCCGCGCAAACCGCTGATGGCGATGGTGTCGAGCTGGATGCCCTGCCGGGGCACCAATTTGGTCTCCATGGCGCCGTCCGCGCCCAGCCAGGTGACCGGCACGCCGCGCGCGCGGAGCACCTTTGCCACTGCCAGCGCGGGGAAAATGTGCCCGCCGGTACCACCCGCAAGTATCATCACCGGCGCGTCGTCGCGTGCGCTCATGCGATCCTCTCGAAGGTCGGCTCGACCCGTGCATTCAGGCGGCTGGTACCGCGCTTCGGTGCCGGTGTCGGCGTCTGCATCTTTGTGGTGGTTGCCGCGGGCGTGTCCGCGACGACAGGCGTTTCGGCTGCCGGTGCCGCTTCTCCGCGCAGCAGCGCGACCTGGCGTTCGGCGCGGTCCAGTTCATAGGAAACCCGCAACAACAGGCCCATCGCCACGCAGGTCATCATCACGCTGGAGCCACCCGACGAGATCAGCGGCAGGGTCAGGCCCTTGGTCGGCAACAGGCCCAGGTTCACCCCGATCGAGACAAAACTCTGCATGCTGATCCACAAGGCGATGCCGAACGCGCAATAGCCGGGGAAGTGGCGGCGCATCTCCACGCAACGCAGGCCAAGGTGGAAAGCGCGACCCGCCAGCAATGCATACAGCGCGATCACGCCGCAGACACCGATGAAGCCGAGTTCCTCGCCGATCACCGAAAAGATGAAGTCGGTATGCGCTTCGGGCAGGTAGTTCAGCTTCTGCACCGAGCCGCCCAGGCCCACGCCCATCCATTCACCGCGACCAATCGCCATCAAGGCGTTGCTGAGCTGGTAGCCCGAGCCCAGCTGGTCCGCCCATGGATTCATGAAGGAAGTGATGCGCCGCATCCGGTAGGGCTCGAGGATGGCGACGAAGGCGAAGATCGGCAGGCCGATGACGATGGGCGCGGACATGCGCGGCAGGTTCACCCCGCCCAGCACCAGCATGCCGGCGGTGATCGCCAGCAGCAGCGTGGAGGAACCGAAGTCCGGTTGCAGCAACAACAGGCCGACCAGCGCCACCGCGACGCCCAGCGGCTTGAGCATCGCCGGCCAGGTGGCGTTGACCTCGTCGCGGAAACGCACCAGGTAACTCGACAGCCAGACGATGTAGAGCACCTTCACTGCTTCCACCACCTGGAACTTGGAGATGCCCAGGTTGATCCAGCGTCGCGCGCCGTTGACACTGCTGCCCAGGCCGGGCACGTACACAGAGACCAGCAACACGAAGCAGGCAAGCAGCAGGTACTGGTTGTAATGCTCGACGGTCTTGAGTTCGGTGCGCATGACCCAGTACGCCAGGCCCACGCCCACGCCCAGGAACACCACGTGGCGGATGAGGTAGTGGAACGGGTTGCTGTCCATGGCGATGGAGCTGGAACCGACCATGACCACGCCCAGGCCGGCGAGCACGACGATCACGCCGAGCAGCCACGGGTCGTAGCGGCCGCCGATGGCTTCGAGTCGGGTGGCCTGGCGCGGACTGTCGTTCATCAGCGCACCTTCAACGTGGCCAGGCCGACCAGGACCAGCACCACCGAGATGATCCAGAAGCGCACGATCACCCGCGGCTCGGGCCAGCCCTTCAGTTCGAAGTGATGGTGGATCGGCGCCATGCGGAACACGCGCTTGCCGGTGAGCTTGAACGACGCCACCTGGATCATCACCGACAGGGTTTCGATCACGAACACACCGCCCATGATCACCAGCACCAGTTCCTGGCGCACGATCACCGCGACCGTGCCCAATACCGCACCCAGCGCCAGCGCGCCGATGTCGCCCATGAACACCATCGCCGGATAGGTGTTGAACCAGAGGAAGCCGAGTCCCGCGCCGGCGATGGCCGCGCAGATGATCACCAGTTCGCCCGCACCCGGGACCTGCGGGATCTGCAGGTAAGTGGAGAACACCGCGTTACCGGAGGCATAGGCGAACACGCCCAGCGCGCAGGCGACCAGCACGGTCGGCATGATCGCCAGGCCATCGAGGCCGTCGGTCAGGTTCACCGCATTGGAGAAGCCTACGATCCACAGGTAGGCAATGGTGATGAAGCCGACGCCGGCCAGCGGCAGCGCCACGCTCTTGATCATCGGGATGTAGAAGGTGGTCGAGGCCGGAACCGAAGGATCGGCGGTCATCCACAGGAAGATGCCGGCGGCCAGGCCGAAGATCGACTGCAGCAGGTATTTCCAGCGCGACTTCAGCCCATTCGGGTCGCGTTTCACGATCTTGATCCAGTCGTCGTACCAGCCGATCGCGCCGAAGGTCAGCATCACCGCCAGCACCAGCCACACGTAGCGATTGCGCAGGTCGCCCCACAGCAGCACCGACAACAGCACCGTCATCAGGATCAGCGAACCGCCCATGGTCGGCGTGCCGGCCTTGGTGAAATGGGTTTGCGGACCGTCCTGGCGGATCGGCTGGCCGCCCTTGAACTGGGCCAGCCGGCGGATCACCGCCGGGCCCAACCACAGCGACAGGAACAGCGAGGTCAGCGCCGCCAGGATGCCGCGGAAAGTCAGGTAGCCGAACAAACCGAACAGGCTCTCCAGCTGCTGCAACCAGCGCGCGAGTTCAAGCAGCATGCGATTTGCCCTCCCCTTTGGACAAAAGTGCGTTCACCACGCGATCCATCGCGCTACCGCGCGAGCCCTTGACCAGCACACGGAGACCCGCGCCGGTCACGGTGGCCTGCATGTCACTGCGCAAGGCATCGACCACCTCGGCATGCGTATCGAAACTGCGCGCACCCTCGCCGAACGCCAATGCGGCGGCGGCACTGAGCGGACCCAGTGCGTACAGACGGCGGATGCCCGCAACCTTGGCCCGACGACCGGCGTCGGCATGCAGGGCCTCGGCTTCCGCGCCGAGCTCGCGCATGTCACCCAGCACCAGCCAGCTTTCGCTTCCACTGGCGGCGAGCGTGTCTATGGCCGCGGCCAGCGAACCGGGATTTGCGTTATAGCTGTCGTCGACCAGCACGACCCCATTACCCAGCTTGTGCGCGACTTGCCGTCCCGGCACCGGCCTGGTCTCAGCCAGGCCTTCGGCGATCGTCGCCAGCGTCACTTCGCAGGCAAGCGCCAACGATGCCGCGGCCAGCGCATTGAGTACGTTGTGCCGGCCGGGCAAAGGCAAGGTGATCGCCACTTCGCCTTGCGGCGTAACCAGGGTGAACTGCGAACCTTCGGCGCTCGCGCGCAGGTCGCGCGCGCCGACATCGGCGCTGGAGTCCAGGCCGAAACGCAGGATGCGCTTGCCTGCGGCGCATCCGGCGAAGTACTCGGAGAAGGCATCGTCGGCATTGATCACCGCCACGCCTTCGGCGGACAGCGCCGAATAGATCGCGCCCTTGGTTTCGGCCACGCCCATCAGGCTGCCCATGCGCTCCAGGTGCGCCGGGGCGACGTTGTTCACCAGGGCCACGTCCGGCACGACGATATCGGTCAGGTAGGCGATGTCGCCGGGCTTGCCGGCGCCCATTTCGTAGATGGCGAAGTCGGCATCGTCAGGCGCATCGATCACCGCCAGCGGCAGGCCGACCTCGTTGTTGCGATTGCCCGGATTGAAATAGGTGTTGCCCGCCAACTGCAGGATCGACAGGAGCAGGGTCTTGACGCTGGTCTTGCCGTTGCTGCCGGTGATGGCGACGACCTTGCCGCCGCGATCCAGCTGCAGGCTGCCGGCGATGCGGGCGAGTGCAAGTTGAGTGTCGGCGACGATGATCTGCGGCACCTCCACCTGCACCGCATGGTCCACCAGCAACGCGGCGGCGTGGCGCATGGCCGCGTCGTAGGCGAAGTCGTGGCCGTCGTAGCGCTCGCCGCGCAGGGCGACATACAGGCCGCCCGGCATCAACGCACGGGTATCGTTGTTCATCGTGTCGACCACGATGTCCTCGCCCTGCAGTTCGCCACCGGCCCAGTGCGCGAGCAATGAAAGGGGAAGCCGCTTCACTGCCGTTCCTCCAGGCATTGGCGGGCGACCGTCGTGTCGTCGAACGGATGCCTGACGCCGTCGATCTCCTGGTAGGGCTCATGGCCCTTGCCGGCGATCAGGACGATGTCGTTCGGGCCCGCTTCGCCGATTGCGCGGGCGATGGCCCGGGCGCGATCACGCTCCACGACCACGGAGCCGGGCCTGGCGAAACCGGCGACGATGTCGGCGACGATGGCATCGCCATCTTCGCCGCGCGGATTGTCGTCGGTGACGATGACCACATCGGCCAGGCGTTCAGCGCTCGCCGCCATCTGCGGGCGCTTGCCTGCGTCGCGCTCGCCGCCGCAACCGAATACGCAGATCAATCGCGCCGCAGCGTGGTCGCGCAGGCTGGCCAATGCCTGCTCAAGCGCGTCTGGCGTATGCGCATAGTCGATGACGACCAGCGGACGTTCGCCATCGCCACCGAGGCGGTTCATGCGCCCGTGGATCGGCTGCAGCCTGGAAAGCGTGCGCGCGATATCGGCCGGCGCATCCCCGAGCGCATGCAGCGCACCGGCCACGGCCAGCAGGTTGTCGACGTTGAAGCGTCCCAGCAGCTTCGACAGCACGCCATGGGCCTGGCCTTCGACCAGCAGGTCGAAGGCGATGCCGCTGGCATCGAGGTTGAGGTTCTCCGCGCGCACGGCTGCTTTTCCTTCGCCACGCGAACTCAGGCCGATGCCCCGCACTTGCTGCGCCGACGGGTCCTCTGCCAGCTGGGCGGACAGCTGGCGCCCGAAGGCGTCATCCAGGTTGATTACCGCCGCCTTCAACTCCGGCCATGCGAACAGGCGTGCCTTGGCTGCGCCGTAATTGTCCATGTCGCCGTGATAGTCGAGATGGTCGCGGGTGAGGTTGGTGAACACGGCCACGTCGAAATGCACGTTGGCCACGCGGCCCTGGTCGAGCGCGTGCGAACTCACTTCCATCGCCACCGCCCGGGCGCCCGCATCGCGCAACTCGGCGAGCAGCGCATGCATCTGCAGCACCAGCGGCGTGGTGAAGCCGGTGGCCACCACCTCGCCATACAGCCCCGCGCCGAGCGTGCCGATGCTACCCGCGCGGATGCCGCGCAGATGCCAGGCCTGGGCCAGCAATTGCACCGTGGAAGTCTTGCCGTTGGTGCCGGTCACGCCGACCATCGACATGTCGTGCGAAGGACGCGCGTGGAAGCGATCCGCCATCTCGCCCATCCGTGCGCGCAGTCCAGGGACCGCGATCGCATCGGCGGGAACCTGGAACTCGGCCGGTGCCGGCGGCTCGAAAAGAATCGCGGCCGCACCCGCGGCCTTGGCCTGTTCCACGAAACCCAGGCCATGCGCACCGAAGCCCTCGATCGCGACGAACGCATCGCCCGGTTCGACCGAGCGGCTGTCCAGCACGAGTCCGCGCACCACGATCTCGCGCGACACGTCCAGGTCGGGCAGCAGGTCGGCCAATGCCATCGCGCGCTTCATTGTGCGTCTACCGGCAACGGCGCGGGCAACGAGGCCCGCACTGTGGAAACGGCAGCAGTCGTCAATGACGATGTTTTCACCGGACGCAGTTTTGCTTCGGCTTTTTCCTGCGCCGCGACCCAGGTCTCGATGTCGTCCGGCGGCACGTCCATCAGGCGCAGGGCGCCTTCCATGACGTTGTGGAACACCGGCGCCGAGACGATGCCGCCATAGATGGAGCCGGCCTGCGGATTGTTCAGCACCACGACCATGGAGAAGCGCGGATTGTCCACCGGCACCAGCCCGGCGAAGTACGCCAGGTACTTGTCGCGCGAATAGCCGCCGTTGATGGCCATGCGCGCGGTGCCGGTCTTGCCGGCGACGTGATAGCCCAGGATCGCCGCCTGGGTGGCGGTGCCACCGGGCTCGGTCACGGTCTGCATCATGTGCAGTACTTCGCGGGCGATCTCCGGTGACAGCACTTCGGTCTGTTCGTTGCGCTGGCCCTTGATGAAGGTCGGTGCGATCGCAATGCCGCCATTGCCGATGGTGGCGTAGGCATGGGCGATCTGCAGCGGCGTGACCGAAAGGCCATAGCCGTAGGACATGGTCTGCTTGGTGGTGCCACTCCAGCGCGAAGGCGGCGCGACCCCTCCGGCGGCTTCACCCGGGAAACCGCTGCCGGTCTTGCTGCCATAGCCGAACTTGCGCAGGAACTCGTAGTACTGCTGGTCCGGCACCAGCGCGGCCAGCTTCGCCGCGCCCACGTTCGAACTCTTGCGGATGATGCCGGTGACGTCCAGCACGCCATAGTTGTGCGTGTCGGTGGTGCGGTACTTGCCGTTCGGTATCCAGCCCGGCGAGGTGTTGAAGATCGTGGTCGGCTTGACCACTCCCGCGGTCAGCGCGGCGGCGGCGGTGATCGGCTTGATCGTCGAGCCGGGCTCCATCGTGTCGGTGATGGCGCGGTTGCGATGCGCATCCGGCTTGCCCAGCGAGGTCGCGTTCGGATTGAAGGTGGGCAGGTTGACCATGGCCAGCACTTCGCCGGTCGCCACGTCCAGGACCACCGCCGAACCGCTGCTGGCGTTGTTGGAAACCAGGGCATTGCGCAGTTCGCGGTAAGCCAGGAACTGGATGCGCCGGTCGATGCTCAGGGTGAGGTCCTTGCCGGGCTGCGCCTGCTTGACCAGATCCACGTTCTCGACGATGCGGCCGCGGTTGTCGCGGATCACCTTCTTGGCGCCGGGGCTGCCACGCAGCCACTCGTCGAACGCCAGCTCGACCCCTTCCTGTCCGCGATCGTCGATGTTGGTGAAGCCCAGCACATGCGCCATGGCTTCGCCCTGCGGGTAGAAGCGGCGGAACTCGCGCTTCGAATAAACCCCGGGCACGCCATGGGCGAGGATCTTCCTGGCCTCGTCCGGGTTGATCCGGCGCTTGAGGTAATAGAATTCCTTTTCCGCGCGCTGGCTGACGCGGCTGGTCAGCGTATCCAACGGCTCGCCCAATGCCCTGGCCAGTTCGGGCAGGCGATCGGGCGTCTTCAGCAGTTCCTGCGGATCGCACCAGATCGATTCGACCGGCGAGGACATCGCCACCGGCTCGCCGTTGCGGTCGGTGATCATGCCGCGCGAGGTCGGGATCTCGATGTTGCGGATGAAGCGTTCGTTGCCTTCGCGCTGGTAGAAATCGCTGTTGACCAACTGCACGTAGGCGGCACGGCCGATCAGGCTGACCGAGCACAGCGCGAGCGCGCACACCACCAGCGTAACCCGTCCGCGCAGGTTGAACCGGGCACGGTTGCGGCCGCGCACCGGTGCGGCGTTCTTCACCGAGCCCTTCATTGGCGCACCACCACGACATCGCCCGCTTCCGGGAACTTCATGCCCAGGCGCATGCGCGCGATCTGGTCGATGCGGTTGCTCTCGGCCACGGTGGCCTGTTCCAGCTGCAGGCGGCCGAATTCGATATTGAGTTCGTCGCGCACCTTCTCCAGCTTGGCCAGTTCCACGAACAGCAGGCGATGGCGATGGCGCGCATAGACCACGCCGATCGCCGAGGCGATGCTGGCCAGGATCATCAGCACCAGCAGGAACCGGCTCATGCCGCGACTCCCAGCTTCTCGGCCACGCGCAAGACCGCGCTGCGCGCGCGTGGATTGGTCGAGGTTTCCGCGGCGTCGGCGCGCTGCGCATCGCCGATCGCCTTCAGCGTGGGCACGAATACATCCAGTTCCGGCAGGCGCCGGTTTGCCGGCGGCGCCTTCGCATGCCTGGAGATGAAGCGCTTGACGATGCGATCTTCCAGCGAATGGAAGCTGATCACCGCCAAGCGGCCACCGGTCTTCAGGCGATCCAGTGCGCCGTCCAGCCCGGTTTCCAGGTCGGCCAACTCGCGGTTGATATGGATGCGGATGGCCTGGAAGCTGCGCGTGGCCGGGTTGATGTCGTGCTTGCCACGGCCGACCACGGCGCCCAGCAGGTCGGCCAGGTCGGCGGTGCGGGTGAAGGGTTTTTCGGCGCGACGGGCAACGATGGCCTTGGCGATGCGCCGGCTCAGGCGCTCTTCGCCATAGGTCCACACCACATCGGCGATCTCGGTTTCGTCGGCGCGCGCGAGCCACTGCGCCGCGCTTTCGCCGCTGTCGGGATCCATGCGCATGTCCAGCGGGCCATCCTTGCCGAAGCTGAAACCGCGTTCGGCCACGTCCAGTTGCGGCGAGGACACGCCCAGGTCCAGCAGGATTCCGTCGAGTCCGGCAGCTGCTGCATCCCAATGCGCCAGGGTCGCGAAGCTGCCGCGGTGGATCGCGACGCGCGCATCGCCGGCGAACGACTGTTCGGCGTGGGCGATCGCTTCGGGATCCTTGTCCATCAGCAGCAGCCGGCCTCCCGGGCCGAGTTTTTGCAGCACGCCGCGCGCGTGGCCACCGCGCCCGAACGTGCCGTCCAGGTAGGTTCCGTTCTCTTGCACCTGCAGTCCTTCCATGACCTGCAAAAACATCACTGGAAGGTGGCCGGCCTGCGCTTCGCCGCGCACCCGGGCACCGCCCGTCACAGCTTCAGGTCGAGCATGTGCGCGCTCAGATCGTCGTCGGACAAGGTCTGACGGATCTGCGCGTGATGCGCCTGCTCGCTCCACAATTCGAATTTGTCACCCATGCCCAGCAGCACGGCTTTTTTCTCGATGCCCACCGCGCTGCGATGGCTGGCCGGGATGCTGATGCGGCCATTGCCGTCCAGCTCGACCGGAGTCGCCGCACCGACCAGCTTCAACTGCAGGCTGCGATGCGCACTCTGCGTGCTGGGCAGCGCGTTGACCGCGTCGCGGACGCGCTCCCATTCCTTCTCTGGATACAGGTACAGGCAACCCTGCTCGAACGGGTTGTAGGCGATGACCAGGCGATTGCCGCATTCGCGCGCGACCAGCTCGCGGTAGGCGGTGGGCACCGCCAACCGGCCCTTGTCGTCAACTGTGATGGCCGTCTCACCCTGGAACACAATCCCTGCACCCACGAAATCCGCTGGAAGGCGGCAATTGAACCACGAAAAACCACGAAAAACCGGGTTTCCCCTCTGCTGCCCACCTTAGCACCGCCCGAAAGGTTGTCAACAGGTAAACCAGCAAAAAATCGTCTTTTACTTCAATGGCTTGCAGCAAACTTCACAAACTTGTTCAAAGGTTATCCACAAGCTGCTGTTTAGTCTCAAATTTTGAGATTTGGCAACAATTCAGGCCGGTGTAGAGGGCGTGAATTCCTCGATCTCAGCCGTTCATGCGACCGGACTGGCTGGCGAGGGATGCGCAGGACGGCCAGAATCGCCGCATGTGTCTGGTTGCCCTCGCCTGGAAAAGCCATCCCCGCTGGCGCCTGTTGCTGGCAGGCAACCGCGACGAATTCCATGCACGACCGACCGCACCGCTGGCCCGCTGGCCGGATATCGGGTCGATCCAGGCCGGTCGAGACCTGCAATCCGGCGGTACCTGGGTGGGGCTCGATGCGCGAGGTCGTTGCGCAGTGGTCACCAACGTGCGCGACCCGCTGGCTCCTCCGTCCTCCGGCCCTTCCCGTGGTCGCCTGCCGGTCGAATTCCTTGGCGGAACTCTGGAAGCCGACCACCACGCACGCGACCTGCTAGCCACGGCGAGCGATTACGCGCCCTTCAACCTGCTGATGGCGGATGCGGATTCCTGCGAATACGTGGGAAACCATCCGCGCCTGGAACACCGCGCCATCGCGCCCGGCATCCACGGCATGTCGAACGGCGGCTTTGATGTGCCCTGGCCGAAGACGCGACGCCTATGCGCGGCGATGTCGAAGTGGTCGGAAACGGAAGCAACGGATCCGGAGCCGTTGTGGCAGGCACTCGCCGATGGACACGTGGCTGCGGACGAAGAACTCCCCAATACCGGCGTGGGTATCGAACTGGAGCGTTGGCTCTCGCCCGCCTACATCCGCGGCCCCGCCTACGGCACCCGCGCCAGCACCATCATCGCCATCGATTACGAAGGCCGTGGATACATCAGCGAACGCCGCTTCGGCCCCGATGGAGTATTCGAAGGGGAAACCACCCTGCGCAATGATTCCAACGCGTAGGAGCGACGTAAGTCGCGACCGAAACAACACGAGAACCCTTCGCGACTTGCGTCGCTCCTACCGTCGCTCCTACAAACATTCGAGTCATCATTCATCGGCTGGAACAACGAACGAAGCCACAGCCCCCTTTAGTAAAGGGGGCGTCGCGACAGCGGCGGGGAATTGGGCGCACAAGCCCGGGGCCCGAAGTTTGCATCGCAAACTTTGGGGCTTTCATCGAACGCGAAGCGAAGATGAAAGCGGCGGAGCCGGCCGATAAGCCGGGTTCTGTCTTGGACAGTCATTCCTCTAGGCGCAACGTCGCCGTTACGCTCGAGCAACCTACCCGGACCCGACGCGGGCCGCGTCATGAGGTCCCTATTTGGTCTTGCTCCCGGTGGGGTTTGCCGTGCCGGCCTGTTACCAGGCTCGCGGTGCGCTCTTACCGCACCATTTCACCCTTGCCACGCATTCCGAAGAACCGTTCGGCGGTATCTTTCTGTTGCACTTTCCGTCGACTCGCGCCGCCCAGGCGTTACCTGGCACCGTGCCCTGTGGAGCCCGGACTTTCCTCGGCATCGTTTCCGATGACGCGACTGTCTGGCCGACTCCGCCGCGGGCATTGTCTCACGCGCGGCGCGGCCGAAGCGGAACGGCGGTTTATGGTCATAAAGCGGCCACTCAGTCGAGTAGCAAACTGGTACTCCTTCAACTCGGGACAGGTCGGCGTTCGACAGTCTCTGTCACTGTCTGGCTTTCATTTCTGCCGTCCCGCCCCTTTGTCTCCACTTTGGTCACTTTGGTCCGCCTCCGTATATTCCCGGCGAGGTCTGTGTCGATAGTGACCGAAATGGTCCCAGATACATCTTCCTTCGCGCGCTCGCGAAGTGCCCTGTCCAGCGTCACTGGCTCCTGCATCATCTCCCCGACAGCGACATCGGACTCGGCGCGAGCGCGACGGACTGCGCCAGGGTCGATCTCCAATACGGCAGCAAACGTCGCACCGTCAGGTCCGGTCGATTTCCTCGTCAACATTCCGGGGCCTCTTGCTTCAGCTTCTTGGTAAGAGGTTCCCTCTCGGATGCCAGCGGATCTCAGATCGAACGGTTCAACTGCCTTGATCACCGACTCCGGGTCGCATTCGATACGAAACGCACTCCACGTGAAAATCCAGCGCCCACAAACGGCACGAGTCCATCCGGCGGCCTTGAGCCAACCCTCGATCCGCGCTTCGAGTTCGGGGCGGTTGAGCAACTGCATCGATCCGTTGGCCTGCCTGAAAACACGTACCGGAAACTGCCAGCTGCGCGCTCTGTCCTCTGCTGTGGCTTCCTTCGGGAGATCGAATTCCAGCTCCAAACCACCTTCGCGCACTCCGATGACGCGCTCGATCATAGTATCTCGACCACTAGAGCTTCCCGATGAGCCATCACTGGCCTGTTCGGAGGTCACGTAACTCTTGCTGATTTCGTATTCCTCACCCACTTTCGGTGCGGCCTGTAGTGACTCGCTGCGTGCAGCATTGGCCAGCAAGAACAGCGCAGCAATGGTGGCTATGAACAGGATAACCTGCAAAATGACGTGTACCTGACGCTTGTTGGATTTATCCATTTATCGAGATTACTCCAACAAGATTGAATGTCCGTAATGGGTCGATAGCGGTCACTCACCCCTTCCATACAACGCTTTCCTCGGCGCCCCGCTGATCTCCGCCGCCAGCTTCGCCGCGGTCGAAGGCGGAAGGTGTTCACTCAACTTCGCGTACAGGCGCTTGCCTTCGATCAGCTGCGCTTCCTGGTCGTCGTCCACGCCCTGGACCATGACCACGAACTCGCCCTTGCGCTGGTTGTCGTCGGCTTCCACCCGTGCGTGCAGTTCGGCAAGGGTGCCGTCCAGCACCGTCTCGAACATCTTGGTCAGTTCCCGCGCGATCACCGCGGCGCGGTCGTCGCCGAACACGAGGCGCATGTCGGCCAGCGATTCGGCGATGCGGTGCGAGGATTCGTAGAACACCAGGGTGCGGGTTTCGCTGGCCAGGCGACCCAGGCGCTCGCGGCGCGCGGACGACTTGGCCGGCAGGAAACCTTCGAACACGAAGCGGTCGCTGGGCAGGCCAGCCACGCTCAACGCGGCGATCGCGGCGCAGGATCCGGGAATCGGGCTGACCCGCAACCCGGCCGCGCGCGCGGCCCGAACCACACGGAAACCCGGATCGCTGACCAGCGGCGTACCCGCATCGCTGACCAGGGCCAGCGAATCGCCGCCGGCGATGCGCTCGACGATGCGCTCGGACATCGCCTCTTCGTTGTGCTCGTGCAAGGCCAGCAACGGACGGTCGATGCCGAAATGGGAAAGCAGCTGGCGGGTGTGGCGGGTGTCCTCGGCGCAGATCGCGGCGACGGTCTTCAGGGTCTCCTGCGCGCGCGGCGACAGATCGGCCAGGTTGCCGATCGGGGTGGCGACGATGAACAGTGTTCCAGCGGACATGTGCGGATGTTCCTGAAGGCGGTGGGCTGTACGCGACGTGCTGAACACAGCCCGGCGCAGCCGAAGGTACAATCCTAGCCGGTTCCCCCGCACGACCGCCGAGCAAACCCATGGATAAGCGATTCGGAAGGATCTTCCCCCTCTTGCTGCTCGCGGCGCTGTTCGCCGGCTGCGCCACCACCCAGGTCAGTGGACCGGCGACGAGCAAGGCCAGCAGCGGCGCGCTGGCCAGTGCGGCCGCGCTGGCACGCAACGACGCCGCCCTGAGCGGCCAGGCGAAGATCGACAATGCACGCGAGATCGAGCGCCTGCTGGCCGGCATCGACAATGCGACCCTGGCACGCGACGCCGCGGCGCTGCCGGTCGGCGATCCGCTTTACGCCTTCGCAGGACGCGCCTTGTTGAATCGCGGCCTGCCGCTGCCGCGTCCGTTCGATCGTGGCGCGCAATGGCGTTTCGACCTGAACAACCGGCCCGCTGCCGAACGCGACGGCTATCGCCCGCCGGTCAAACTGGCGGTGCTGTTGCCGTTGTCCGGGCAACTGGCCACGGCCTCGGCGCCGGTCCGCGACGGCCTGCTGGCCGGTTACTACGGCGAAACCCGGCGCCGCCCGGAAATCAATTTCTTCGACACGGCGGGAACCCCGGCCGGAGCCGTCGACGCCTATGCGAAGGCGGTCGCGGCGGGCGCCGATTTCGTCATCGGCCCGCTCGGCCGCGATGAAGTCACCGCCGTGTTCCGCGACTCCGGCCTGTCGGTGCCGATCCTTGCCCTCAATCGTGGCGCGCTGGCTCCGCCATCCGGCAATGCCGGATTTTCGCTGGCTCCCGAAGACGACGGCATCATCGCCGCCGAATACCTGCTCAGCCGCGAACACCGTACCGCGCTGGTGATCAGCGGCAACGACGACAACGGCAAGCGTGCCGCCAATTCCTTCCGCCAGCGTTTCACCGAACGCGGCGGCAGCGTGACCGACACGCTGAGCGTGGCCGAAACACCCGGGAACGTCTCCACCAACCTCGCCACCGCCGCACAACATGGCGTCGACGCGGTGTTCCTCGCGGTCAAGGGCGGCACGGCCCGCGCCATCGCCCCGCAACTGGCGCTCGCCGGCCTGGCCGGCAAGAGCCGGGTCGGCACGTCGCAGCTGATTTCCGGCACCGGCAAGCCGGAACAGGACAGCGCCCTGGATGGCATCGTCTATCCCACTGAAGTGTGGACCGCCCGCGGCCTCGCCGGCTTGCCGGCGGCCAGCACTGCCGGCGCCAACCTGCCCACCGCGCGCGGACCGGCGGCGCGCTTGTTCGCCTTCGGTTACGACGCGTGGATGCTGACTGCCTACCTCGAAAAACTGGCGACCGGCAACAACGTGCAGCTGAAGGGCGCCACCGGCGAACTGAGCCTGGATGGTTTCGGCAACGTGATCCGCACCCCGGCCTGGTCCACCTTCAACGACGGGCGCGCGGTTCCGATCTCCGGCGGCGGTTGAGCGCGGCGTGATCGATCGCAAGGCGCGGGGCAACCGCGCCGAAGCCGCGGCACGCGATTACCTGCTGCGTGCCGGCCTGCGCGAAGTGGCGGCGAACGCGAACTACCGCGGCGGCGAACTCGACCTGGTCATGCTGGACGGCAGCGGCCGCGAGGGCGATACGCTGGTGTTCGTGGAAGTCCGTTACCGGCAGTCCCGTACCTTCGGTGGCGGCGCGGCCTCGGTGGACACCGGCAAGCGCCGCAAGCTGGTGCATGCGGCACAACTCTTCCTCGGCGGGCATCACCGCTATGCGCAGATGGCATGCCGCTTCGACGTGATCGAAGCCGATGGCGACCCACAGGCGCCGCGCATCACCTGGCTACGCGATGCGTTCCGGGCCGACGATATCTAGATCCCGCAATCCATGCCCAGCATCATCACCCACGCCGCAGTTCCGCTGGCCTTGTGGTACGTCGCAGATCGCGGCCGTATTTCCCCGCGCCTGCTTGCTGCCGGAGTGGCGGCGGCGATCCTGCCGGACCTGGACGTGGCGGCATTCGCGCTGGGGATTCCCTACGCCGACGGATTCGGTCATCGCGGCGCGAGCCATTCGATCTTGTTCGCGGCATTGATCGCCACGCTCGGGATCGCGATGCGTAACCCCCTGCACAGCAGGCCTGCGCAGGCGGGTGCCTTCCTGTTCGTCTGCGCTATTTCGCATCCGTTGCTGGACGCGATGACCTCGGGCGGGCTGGGCGTGGCATTGCTATGGCCGTGGAGCGAGCAGAGATTCTTCGCGCCGTGGCGACCGATCCTGGTGTCGCCGTTCGCCAATGGTTTCTTCAGCGCGCGCGGAATATCGACACTGCTTTCCGAACTGCGTTGGGTGTGGCTGCCGCTGTTCGCTGGCGCCACGTTGTGGAAGCTGATCCAGCGCGCGGAGCCGCCCACCCACGTTCCGTAGAAGCGCCTCGTAGGAGCGCCCCATGGGCGCGAGCTCTTGCGTGTTTCGCAATCTGGTCGAAGAGCTCGCGCCCATGGGG
>JBOHXX010000014.1:0-21799 GCA_050737675.1 Pseudoxanthomonas sp. | reverse complement strand
GACCGGGGAAGGAATGGAGCTGGATCTGCGAAGAGAGATCGGTGGTCATGGGAGCTCTTGGCGTCCTTCTCCCTCCGGGAGAAGGTGCCCGAAGGGCGGATGAGGGAGGGAAGTATCAGTTTGTAATCTACTTTCCTTGGAGCGGAATTCTCCTTCCCTCATTCGTCGCTGCGCGCCACCTTCTCCCGGTGGGAGAAGGAAAGGCACTTACGCCTCATCCTCATGCCAGGTCCGCCCATCGCGCTCGATCAAGGCAACCGCCGCGCTCGGTCCCCACGACCCAGCGGTGTAAGGCTTGGGCGCTTCACGCAGGGTTTCCCACGCGGCCAGGATCGGGTCGATCCACTTCCATGCCGCTTCGACTTCGTCGCGGCGCATGAACAATGTGGGGTTGCCGCGGACCACGTCCATCAGCAGGCGCTCGTAGGCTTCCGGCTGGTGCACGCCGAAGGCCTCGGCGAAGCTCATGTCCAGCGGCACGTGCTGCAGGCGCAGGCCGCCGGGGCCGGGGTCCTTGATCATCAGCCACAGCTTCACGCCTTCGTCCGGCTGCAGGCGCAGGACCAGCTTGTTGGCCATGACCGGGCCGGCGGCATGTTCGAAGATCGAATGCGGCACGTGGCGGAAGGCGACCACGATTTCCGATACGCGTTCCGCCAGGCGCTTGCCGGTGCGCAGGTAGAACGGCACCCCGGCCCAGCGCCAGTTGTCGACCTCGGCCTTCAACGCCACGAAGGTTTCGGTGCGCGAATCGTTGCGCCCCAGTTCGTCCAGGTAGCCCGGCACCGCGCTGCCGTTGCTGGCGCCGGCGCGGTACTGGCCGCGCACGGTCATCTGCGCGGCATCTTCGGCATCGATCGGGCGCAGCGAGCGCAGCACTTTCAGTTTCTCGTCGCGCACCGCATCGGCCTGCATCGCCGCCGGCGGTTCCATCGACACCATGCACAGCAACTGCAGCAGGTGGTTCTGGACCATGTCGCGCAGCGCGCCGGAAGTGTCGTAATAGCCGGCGCGTTTTTCCAGGCCCACGGTCTCGGCCACGGTGATCTGCACGTGGTCGATGTAGTTGGAATTCCACAGCGGCTCGAACAGGATGTTGGCGAAGCGCAGCGCCATCAGGTTCTGCACCGTCTCCTTGCCCAGGTAATGGTCGATGCGGAAGATCTGGCTTTCGGAGAACGCGCCGCCGACCGCGTCGTTGATCGCCGCGGCGCTGGCCGAATCCTTGCCGATCGGTTTCTCGATCACCACCCGCGACTTGCCACCGGTGAGGCCATGGGTCTTCAGGCGGGTGCAGATGTCCACGAACAGGCTGGGGCTGGTGGACAGGTAGAACACGCGGATGCGGTCGCCATGGGTCAGCAATTCGTCGGCGAAACCCTGCCAGCCTTCGTCCTTGGTCGCGTCCAGCGCGTGGTAGCCCAGCTTCTGTAGGAACGGCGCCAGCTTCGCCTGCAGCGCAGGCTCGCTGCCGACCACCGGGGCCAGCGCTTCGCTGACCTTGCCGCGGTAGCCGTCATCGGACAGCGTGTCGCGGGCCACGCCGATGATCCGGCTGTCCTCGGGGATCTGGCCGTCGGCATAGCGGCGGAACAGGCCCGGCAGCAATTTGCGCAGCGCCAGGTCGCCGGTGCCGCCGAAAATGACGAGGTCGAAGGTGTCGACGGGGACGGTCTTGGCGGTCACGTCAGTTCTCGCAGGCTGGGCCGGACGGGGGATAGCGAAAATACCACCGAAATACCATGATCGCCATCCATGTGCTTGATTGATGGTGGATGGGCCTCGTAGTTGCATGAGTGGTATTTCACTGGTACTTTCAACGTATGTCCTCGCCCCTGACCCGCGAATACCAGTGCCTCGGCGCCGCCGAAACCACCCGCACCCTGGCCTATGTGCGCCTGCGGCGGGCGGTGCACAACCTGATCGACAGCGGCGTGCTGCAGCCGGGGCAGGCGCTGCCCAGCGAGCGCGACCTGTGCACGCAACTGTCGCTGTCGCGGGTCACCGTGCGCCGAGCCCTGGCCGGCCTGGTCGAAGCCGGCCTGCTGACCCAGCGCCACGGCGCCGGCAGCTTCGTCGCCGAGCGGATCCAGCGTTCGTTCTCGCGCCTGACCAGCTTCACCGACGACCTGCGCGAACGCGGGCTCGATCCGCGCTCCGAATTCTTCGAGCGCGGCGTCGGCGAAGTGACCCCGGAAGAAGCGATGGCCCTGAACCTGTCGCCGGGCAGCGGCGTGGTCCGTTTCCATCGCGTGCGTTACGGCGGCGATTCGCCGCTGGCGGTGGAGCGCACCCTGGTGCCGCACGCCTTGTTGCCGGATCCATCGAGCGTGGTCGATTCGTTGTATGAAGCCCTGCAGCCGCACGGCAACCGGCCGGTGCGCGCGCTGCAGCACCTGCGCGCGGTCGCCCTGGATGCCGAAACCTCGCGCCTGCTGCGGGTGCCCGAAGGCAGCCCGGGCCTGCTGATCGAACGCCGCGCGTTCCTCGCCGATGGCCGCGTGGTCGAATCCACGCGTTCGTTCTATCGCGGCGACGCCTACGATTTCGTGGCCGAATTGCACAGCGACTGAGTGTCGCCACGATGGCCTGGTCGGCTCAATCGCCGCCCGGGATCCGACGCCTCAACTACCGATCGCGTGACGCCGTTCCGGACCCGGGCGCTGGAACAGCACGCGCTCCGGCCGATGCAGGGCATAGCCCTGGCCGTAATCGACGCCGAGCAGGGACAGGGCCGCCGAGATATGGCTGCCGTTGACCCATTCGGCCACCACCTTGAGTCCGCGCTGGTGGCCGATCTGCGCGATCGCACTGACGATGGTGCGACTCATCGGGTCGATGCCCAGGTCGCGGATGAAGCTGCCGTCGATCTTGATGATGTCCACCGGCAGGTTCTTGAGGTAGCCGAACGAAGACATGCCCGCGCCGAAATCGTCCAGTGCGATCAGGCAGCCGGCCTCGCGCAGGCGCTCGATCACGTGGACCACCTTGAGCAGGCTGCGCACCGCGACGGTCTCGGTGATCTCGAAGCACAGACTCTGCGCCGGCACCCTGAACTCGTCCGCGCAGGCGAGGATGAAATCGGCCAGCGCGGGATCCTCGACGCTGGCCCCGGACAGGTTGATCGCGCACAGGCCCAGGCGCGCGCCGGCGGGATGCAGTTCGTGGAAGTGCGCCAGGGCCGTGCGGATCACCCAGCGGTCGATCAGCGGCATCATCCCGTAGCGTTCGGCCGCCGGCAGGAAAGTGCCCGGCAAGACGATGCCTCCTTCCTCGTCGCGCAGGCGCAGCAGCAACTCCAGGCTGGGTGCATGGGCCGGCAGCGGGCCCAGCGGGACTATTTCCTGGTAGTCCAGCAGCAGCCGGTCCTGCTCCATCGCGCTGCGCAGGCGATTGGCCCATTCCATTTCGCCCAGCCGACGAGTGGTTTCGTCGTCCTCGCGATAGACATGCACGCGATTGCGGCCGTTCTCCTTGGCCAGGTAACAGGCGGTATCGGCCCAGGCCAGAAGGTTCTTCAGGGTCGGGTCGCCGTGGTCGACCATGACCACGCCGATGCTCGCGCTGATCGTGTAGGTATGTTCCTGCCAGGTGAACATCTGCGCCTCGATCCGCTCGCGCAGGTCGTTGGCCAGCGCGAGCGCGGCCCCGGCATCGACATCGAAGGCGAGCAGGCCGAATTCATCACCGCCCAGCCGTGCCAGCACGTCGCCGGGACGGCTCCACTGGCGCATCGTGAGCGCCAGCTGCGCGAGCAGCTGGTCGCCGGCCATGTGCCCGGAAAGGTCGTTGATCAGCTTGAACTGGTCGAGGTCGAAGTACAGCAACGCACAGGACAAGGCCTCGGGCCGGGCCTTGCGTTCGGCAAGGGCCTGTTCCACCCGGCGTTCGAATTCGCGCCGGTTGCACAGCTCGGTAAGCGCGTCATGGGTGGCCTGGTAGCTGAGGCGTTCGGTCAGTTCGCGCTGCTCGGAGATGTCGGTGGCCACCATCAGCAAATGCGATTTTCCTTCCATCTCGACCTGGGCGATGGAGGAATTCACCCAGAACGATCTGCTGCCCGGGCTGGCCAGCTCCGCTTCCACGCTGTTCCAACCGCGGTCGACCCCGTCGAGGTCGGCCACGTTCTGCTTCAGCAACGGATCTTCGAACAACGAGGCCATGGTCCGTCCGCCGGCGTCGCCCAGGCGCAGGCGCGCGGCCTGGTTGGCGTACACGATGCGTCCGTCATGCCCGTCGGCCAGCAGTACCAGCGCGGGCAGCAATTCGTTGAGGGTGCGGAAGCGGGCCTCGCTTTCGCCGAAGCGCGTGCTCATCCTGCTGCCCAGCACGATCGCGCGCCGCCGCGTGGTCGCCAGCGACCACAGCAACAGGGCCAGCAGGGAACTGATCGTGACCCCCGCGACCACCACGGTGCGCAGGCGCCCGGTGTCCAGTGGAGCCGGACGCGGCTGCAACTGGAGCTGCCAGCGGCGACCGCCGAACGCCAGCGTCCGCAGGTAGGTGGGCGCACCGGTCGCGGTAGCCGTACCCGAGTCGAAAAAGGCGGCGGCCGAGGCCCCGTCCATGTCCCGGATCCGCACCCGGAATTGCTCCAGCGCCTGCGCGGGCAGGCCGTCGCGGACCAGCGCATCGAGCCGCAGGCTGACCGCCAGCGCGCCGATTTCGCGCGCCCGCCGCGTCTCCACCGAATCCGGAATGGAGCCGCGCGAGTACACCGGCAGGCGCATGGTGATGCCCATGAGCGGCTTGCCGTCGGCCGACCGCTGGCGCAACGGGAACGGTTCGGAAACGGTGGCTGCGTCCGCATCGCGGGCGCGCTGCAGGGCCAGCAGGTTCTCCTTCTGCCGGATCATGTTGAAACCGAGCAGGGATTCGTTGCCCCGCGCCGGCGCAGTCAGTTGGTAGACGTAGGCGATGCGCCCGGGATCGGCCGGATCGGCCTGGCGGCGGGCGAAGGCGGTGGCGACGTGGCCGGGCAGGCGGGCGTGCAGCCGCAGGTTCTCGTTGTACTGGGAGAACTGCGCCTGGTCCATGTGGTCGTTGGCCAGGAATACGGTCTGCACGGCGCGCAACAGGGTGGCGGCGGAGGCCAACTGGGCCTCGAGTCGCTGCACGCCGTGGTCGGCGGCGACCTGATAGGCGGCGTTGGCCCGTTGCCGGGCATCCCGCCACTCCCTGCGCGCGACCCAGGCGGTGAACAGGAAACCGATGACCAGCAGGGCCACGGCCCAGGCCAGCGGCGGCATTCCCTGCAGGCGCCGCTCGTCATCGCGGCCGGGTGGCCGGGGCGAGGCTGCTGCCGCTGGGGTCGTTGTTTCCACCTGCGATACCTGATGTTCTGGGACGGGGCGGATGCCGGACGGGCTTCCCTGGCAGGGTAGTCCTCCGCACTGCTCCACGCACGCTTCATGCCAATACCCGGCTGATGCGATCAATTGAACGCCCCCGGACGATGCAAGACCGTGAAGGGAGGGATCGCCGCATGCCCGCGACCCGGCGCGACCGGCTTCTCCCGGCGGGGCGACCACGTGACGCGGAAAATTCCGTCGACAGTGGCCAGCCGCCATCGTCGACGCGCGAGGGCCGACTTGAGACAGTTGAAACGGAAAGCGAAGCTTGGTGCGCCTGGAGGGATTCGAACCCCCGACCAATGGCTTCGGAAGCCACTACTCTATCCGGCTGAGCTACAGGCGCACGGGGCGTGCATTCTAACGGCAAACCGGCAAATCGTCTTTTTCCGCCGGCGACGGGACTGATAGGCTGGCGGCATGGGTTACGAACGCTATCAATCGCCGCCGCTGCCACGCTGGCGCGAACGCCTCGATCAATACTGGAAACTGATCCGCGGCGACCGCCCGATCGGCGTGCTGCTGCTGCTGTGGCCGACGTGGTGGGCGCTGTGGATCGCGGCGGAGGGAGTGCCGCCGTTGTGGACGCTGTTCGTGTTCACGGCGGGCGTGTGGCTGACCCGATCGGCCGGCTGCGTGATCAACGACTATGCCGACCGCTGGCTGGATCCGCAGGTGGAACGCACCAAGGGACGGCCGCTGGCCACCGGCGCGGTCTCCGGGCGCGAGGCGCTGGCGGTGTTCGCGGTGCTGATGCTGGTCGCCTTCGCGCTGGTGCTTACGCTGAACCGGCTGACCATGGTCCTGAGCGTGGTCGGACTGTTCCTGGCCGCCACCTATCCTTACCTCAAGCGTTACACCTACCTGCCGCAGGTGTACCTGGGGCTGGCCTTCGGCTGGGGCATCCCGATGGCGTTCGCAGCGGTGCAGGGCACGGTGCCGCCGCTGGCGTGGGTGCTGTATTGCGCCAACATCCTCTGGGCCACGGCCTACGACACCTGGTATGCGATGGTCGACCGCGACGACGATATCCGCGCCGGATCCAAATCCACCGCGATCCTGTTCGGCGACCTGGACTTGGTCGCGCAGGGCGTGCTGTACGCGCTGGTGTTCCTGGCGTTGTACCTGGTTGGCCGACAGGCGCAGCTCGGCATGTACTACTGGGCGGCCATGGCCGTCGCCGCCTTGCTGGTCATCCACGAATTCCGGATCGCCCGCCATCGCGAACGCGACGCCTGCTTCCGCGCGTTCCTGCATAACAACTGGGTCGGGGCCGCGTTGTTCGCGGGGATCGCGATCCACCACGCCGTGCAAAGCTGAAGCCAGTTCATCGCATTAACCTGCTGAAGGTCCGCCAGGACTTCCGCTCGCCAGAGGTTGATGCCATGAGAATCCTGTTCGGTTGCCTGCTCCTTCTCGTCGCCCACTACGCCCGCGCCGCCGAGGCATCGCCATCGCGCGAACACCTTGCGCCTGCCGGCTGGGAGGGTTCGTACAACCAGCTGCATTACTCGCCGGTGGTGAGGATCGGCGACCGGGTCATCGTTTCCGGCATCCCGGCGCTGGAAGGCGACAGCGAGGAAGCCAGGGTCAGGTGGGCGTTCGAGCAGCTTCGCCTGCATCTGGAAAAGGCCGGGGCGACGATGGAGGACGTGGTCGAGCTGACCAGCTTCCACGTGGCCAGGGACCACAAGGAGTTCCGCGAACGCATGGAACCAGTGCTGCGCGTGCATCGCGAATTCTTCAAGGATCATTACCCGGCGTGGACCGCGACAGGCACCAGCGCGCTGTACTCGACCGACGCGCCGATGGAATTGCGCGCCGAGGCGATCATTGGTTCCGGCAGGGCGGCCAAGTCGGATATTCCGCCACCGGCGCCCGCTTCCGCGGCGGACAAGGATTGAAAGCCGCAGCCGGAGGAAGCTGGAGCCGACGACGGTAGAGGGTCCGGGTCCTTCGGTGATGGCGAAAGTAGCGAGATTGCGGATCGACGTGAGGCAGGGCCAACGCAGTCACGGCACCCGCGCGCACACCCATGCATCCACCCGCGACACGCCGGCACGCAGCAAGGTCCTGGCCGCCGCTTCCAGTGTGGCCCCCGTGGTCATGACGTCGTCGACCAGCACGACGTGGTCGGGCAGCGTCGCACCGGCGCGGACCGCGAACGCGCGCCGCAGGTTGCGCTGGCGGGCAACAGCATCGAGTTCGGATTGCGGCGCAGTGGCCCGGGTCCGCAGCAGCACGTTGGCCAGCAGGGGAATCCGCAACCGCTGCGCCAGTGGTGCAGCCAGTTCAAGGGCCTGGTCGTAGCCGCGTCGGCCCAGGCGGGTGTCGTGCAGTGGTACCGGCACCAGGGCCGCCGGCCTGGGCAAGGCGCCCAAACCTTCGGCCATCAGGCCCGACAGCAGGCGTCCGGCGGCCAGGTCGTTGTGGAACTTGAGTCGCGGCACCAGCCGGTCCAGCGGGAACCCGTAGACGAACACCGCATGGGTTTCGGCCATCGGCGGCGGCTTTTGCAGGCAGGCGCCGCAGGTGTCGGGCGCCGGCAGCGGCAAGGCGCAACGCAGGCAGGCGCTCGTATTCCAGGGCAGGGCCTCGGTGCAGGCCGGGCACAGGTCGCGGCTGTTCACGCCGGTTTCGCCGCACAGCAGGCAGCGCAGCGGAAACACCGTGCGGACGGCCTTGCGCAGCCATCCGTCAACTTTCAAAGCATCCATGCGGTTGACAGCCTTGCTTGCGGTTTCCAGACTGCCCGGACTTTAACGCCGCGAGGCCCCGATGTCCGCTTCCGTCATTCCCACCGCCAGCCCGCTCCGCCACGACTGGCGACAGGCCGAGTTGCTGGCCTTGTTCGAGCTGCCGTTCCCGGAACTGCTGCATCGCGCCGCCAGCGTGCACCGCCAGCATTTCGATCCGGCCGAAGTCCAGGTCTCCACCCTGCTGTCGGTCAAGACCGGCGGCTGCCCGGAAGACTGCGCCTACTGCCCGCAGGCCCAGCGCTACCACACCGGCGTGGACGCGCAGAAGTTGATGAGCACCGAAGCGGTGCTGGAGAAGGCGAAACAGGCCAAGGCCGCCGGCGCCTCGCGCTTCTGCATGGGCGCGGCCTGGCGTTCGCCCAAGGACCGCGACATCCCCAAGGTCGCGGCAATGATCCGTGAAGTGAAGGCGCTGGGCCTGGAGACCTGCGCGACGCTTGGCATGCTGAGCGCGCCGCAGGCCGACGCGCTCAAGTCCGCCGGCCTCGACTACTACAACCACAACCTGGATACAGCGCCGGACTTCTACGGCGAGATCATCCACACCCGCGAGTACCAGGATCGCCTGGACACGCTGGAACACGTGCGCGACGCCGGCATGAAGACCTGCTGCGGCGGCATCGTCGGCATGGGCGAGTCGCGGGCCCAGCGCGCCGGGCTGCTGCTGGCCCTGGCCAACCTGCCGGCGCACCCGGATTCGGTGCCGATCAACCGCCTGGTCCAGGTCGAGGGCACGCCGCTGCACGGGACCGCCGAGCTGGATCCGTTCGAATTCGTGCGCACCATCGCAATCGCGCGCATCACCATGCCGCACTCTATGGTCAGGTTGTCGGCCGGCCGCGAATCCATGAGCGACGAGCTGCAGGCGCTGTGTTTCGCCGCCGGCGCCAATTCGATCTTCTACGGGGAAAAACTGTTGACCACCGGGAATCCGGACGTGGAGCGCGACCAGGCGCTGTTCGCACGCTTGGGCCTGCGCCCCATGGCGGTGGAAGTGCAGAGCGGAACCGTGCATGCCGATATCGTCGAAACCCCAGCCACCTGCGAGCGCGCCGCCTAAACCCATGCCACGTCCCGACCTGCACGAACGCGTTCATGCCTTGCGCAAATTGCGCATCGCCCAGGGGCGCGTGCGCGTGCGGCGCACGATCACCCGCCGCGACGGCGTGCGCGTGGAAGTGGACGGGCGCTGGCTGACCGAGTTCTGCGGCAACGATTACCTGGGCCTGTCGCAGCAATTCCAGGTGGTCAGCGCGCTGCAGGAAAGCGCCAGTCGCGATGGCGCCGGCGCCGGCGCTTCGCACCTGGTCAGCGGCCACCATGCCGCGCACGACGCGGTGGAGCGCGAGATCGCGCAATGGCTGGGATATCCGCGCGGATTGCTGTTCGGCAGCGGCTACCTGGCCAACCTGGCCGTGCAACAGGCCTTGCTGCTGGAAGATGGCGACGTCTGCGTGCAGGACCGGCTCAACCATGCCAGCCTGCTGGATGCTTCGTTGCTGGCCGGCTGCAAGCTGCGGCGTTATCCGCATGCCGACGCCGAAGGCGCGTTGCGCCAACTCAAGAACGCGCCCGAGGGCGCGGCGATGCTGGCCACCGATGGCGTCTTCAGCATGGATGGCGATGTCGCTCCGCTGCGCGCGCTGACCCTGGTCGCGCGCATGCAGAAGGCGCTGCTGTACGTCGACGATGCGCATGGCGTGGGCGTGCGCGGACCAGAAGGACGCGGCAGCGTCGCCGAAGCCAACCTCGGCCCGGCCGAAGTCCCGTTGCAACTGGTCACCCTGGGCAAAGCGCTCGGCGGCTATGGCGCGGTAGTGGTCGGCGATGATGCGCTGATCCAGCATTTGTCCGAAACCGCGCGTCCCTACATCTACACCACCGCGCTGCCACCGGCACAGGCCGCGGCGACCCTGGTCGCGGTCAAGCATGCGCGTCGCGACGAATGGCGACGCGAGAAACTCATCGGCCTGGTCGCGCGCTTCCGCAGTGGTGTACAGCGGCACGGGCTGGAGGCGATCGTTTCCGATTCGCCGATACAGCCGATCCTGTGTGGCGACGACGCCAGCGCCATGGCCATGTCCTCGGCGCTGCAAAGCGCGGGCTACCTGGTCACCGCGATCCGTCCGCCGACGGTGCCCGAAGGCAAGGCGCGCCTGCGGGTGACTTTGTCGGCGCTGCACATGGCTGCCGAGGTGGATGCGCTGGTCGAAGCGCTGGCGCGTTCGCGCGACGCCGTACAACGCGTTCGCGGCGCGGCCTGAGCCGATGGCGTTGCATATCGAGGTAGTGGGCGAGGGCCCACCGCTGGTGCTGGTCCATGGCTGGGGATTGCATGGCGGCGTGTTCGCACCGCTGGTGGATCGTTTGTCCACTCGTTACCGGTTGTACTTGCCCGACCTGCCGGGCCACGGCCACAGCCGCGATGATGCAACGCCGCTGACGCTGCAAGCCTGTGTAGCCGAAATCCTCGCACGCACGCCGCCCGCAACGTGGCTGGGCTGGTCGCTGGGCGGCTTGTTCGCGCTGCATGCCGCTTCGGTGTCGTCGCAGGTTCGTGCCTTGGCCCTGGTCGCGGCCACGCCGCGTTTCGTGCGTGGGCAGGACTGGCCACATGCGGTGGAGCCTGCCGTGTTCGAGCAGTTCGGCAGGGACCTGGAACAGGATTATCGCGGCACGTTGGAACGGTTCCTGGCCCTGGACACGATCGGTTCGGAACATGCGCGCGCCGAACTGCGCACCTTGAAAGAGAATCTTTATGCGCGCGGCGAGCCCGCGCCGCAGGCGCTGCAGCAAGGCCTCGCGCTGCTGGAGCAAAGCGATTTGCGTGCGGTGCTGCCAGCGCTATCGATGCCCAATCTGTGGATCTCCGGGCATCGCGACCGCCTGGTGTCGCCGCCGGCGATGCGCGAAGCCGCGGCGATGACGCCCGGCAGCCATTACGTCGACATCGGTGGTGGCGGGCACGCGCCTTTCCTCGGGCACGCCGACCAGGTCGCCGATGAAATCAGGAGTTTCATGGACAAGATAGAGCACGTAGGAGCGACGTAAGTCGCGAATGAAACTCTATCGATGCATCATCCTCGCGACTTACGTCGCTCCTACGCCCCGCCTCAGAATCATCGTCACCCATGAGCACTCCCTTCGACCATCGCCAGATCCGCCGCGCGTTCTCGCGCTCCGCTTCCAGCTACGACGCGGCGGCGGCGTTGCAGCACGAGGTCGAAGCGCGCCTGCTGGAATCGCTCGACTATCTGGGCGAGCGGACCCCATCGGTAGTACTCGACGTCGGCAGTGGCCCCGCGCATGCGGCCGCCACGATGCGCAAGCGCTGGCCGCGCGCGCAGGTGGTCGCGCTGGACCTGGCCATGCCGATGCTGCGCGAGGCGAAGAAACACGCCAGCTGGTGGAAGCCCTTCGCTCGCGTCTGCGCCGACGCGCGCGCACTGCCGATCGCCGACAACAGCGTCGACGTGTTGTTCACCAACCTGTGCCTGCAATGGATGGAAGACCTGCCGGCGGTGTTCGCCGGTTTCCGCCGCGTGCTCAAGCCGGGCGGCCTGCTGCTGTGTTCGACTTTCGGCCCGGAAACCCTGATCGAACTGCGTGACGCCTTCGCCCAGGCCGACGCGATGCCGCATGTCAGCCGTTTTCCGCCGATCGCCCAGTTCGGCGATGCGTTGTTGATGGCCGGCTTCCGCGATCCGGTGCTGGACCGCGACCGCTTCACCCTGACCTACGACGACCTGCCGGCGCTGATGCGCGAACTGCGTGCGATGGGAGCGACCAATGCCTTGCAGTCGCGCAGGCACACCCTGACCGGGCGTTCGCGCTTCGCCGCGGCCAGCGCGGCCTACGACGTTCTCCGTCGCGACGATGGCAAGCTGCCCAGCACCTGGGAAGTGATCTATGCCCATGCCTGGGCGCCAGCGCCGGGTGCGCCGATCCGCGACGACGGCAGGGAAATCGCGGCGGTGCCGGTGTCTGCGATCCCGATCCGACGCCGTGGCGAGTGACTAGTCCTTTCCCACCACCACGTCGCTGATCTGCAATACCGGTTGCAGGTCGGTGTAGTGGGCGATATCCGCCAGGATTTCAGCCGCATGTGGCCCGAAACCTTGCTGGAACGCCTCGATCGACGCGCAGAACACGTGGCACATGGCGACATAGGCAGGTGGACTGCCCGGTTCCCGGCCAGCCAAACCACGGTCGACCGTGTGAGAGGCAGTCTCCGCCCATGCGTTGCTTGAGCAACGGCATGTGCTGGTTGGCGTAGTAGTCGTGGTCGAAACGGGCGCCGGCCTGGTAGGGGTACATCACGCTGACCTTGATCAGCGAAGCGCTCCATCAAAGCGAAACGGCAAGCCAGACGGGAGGTTGTCGTCCCCGCAAGCAGGCTTAGCCGCCGACCTGCGCAATCCAGTCTTGCTGGTTGTAGAAGTGGGAGACCCGCGCGATGCGGTCCTCGCGGATTTCGAAGAACGCACCGCCCGGCAGCTGGTACTTCTGTCCATGCGCCGTGGGCTGGCCCTCTTCGGTGCCCAGGTATTCGCCGTGGATCACATATTCGGCGGCGGCGCGGTCGCCATCCGGCGCCACCAGCACCACGATGTCGCGCAACTGCTCGTGGTAGCTGACGCGCATCCGCGCCAGGTGCGCAGCGAACGCCTCGCGTCCGTGTTCACGCGCGCCCTGGTTCGGGTCATGCGCCACGTCGTCGGCCAGCAACGCCAGCAGGCCGTCCCAGTCGCCGCGATTAAACGCGGAGTAATAGGTCAGGACCAGTTCGGTGGCGCGGTCCTGCCTGCGATTGCCATCGATTTTCATGGGCCGGGGGTCCCCTGTGAAAGTAGCAGCGCAGCATCATAGCGCCGGGGACCGCCAGCAGTATCGCCGGTGATTATTTCGATTCGAACAAGAGGTCGCGATGGAAGAAATAGACCTCCTGCAGCAGGAATTGCTTGCGGGTGGCGAAGCTGCGGAAACGGCTGGTGGGCGTGGAAGAACCCAGGGCATCGATTCCAAGTTCCCGCGCCAGGCGCAGTGCGCGGGCCATGTGCAGCGGATCGCTGACGATGATGGCGCGCCGCAAATGGTTGGCCTCCATGAGTGCACGCGCTTCCTGCAGGTTCTGGCGCGTGGTCCGCGAGCGGGATTCGATCAGGATCGCCTGCTGCGGCACGCCCTGTTTAAGGGCGAAGCGGCGTGCGACCTGCGATTCGGAATACGGTGCGCCATTGCCGAAGCCGCCGGTGAATATCAGCCGCGGCGCCAGGCCACGCTGGTAAAGATCGATGCCATGGCGGATGCGCTCCTTGAACACCGGTGAGGGATTCCGGTCGTAGGCGGCGGCGCCGAGCACGATGATCGCGTCCGAAGGGGCGGCCTGGTCGCGCTCGCCCACCCAGACGATGTAGGCGGCCACGCCGGCCAACCACAACAGCAACAACAACAACAGGCGCCAGGTCCAGCCGAGGAATCCCTTGCGTTTCCTGGTCCGTGCGCTCATGCACGCTCCCACGGCAGCGCATCCAGGTCCACGTTGCCGCCGGACAGGAGCACGCCGATGCGTTGACCGGCAAACCGTGCCGGGTCCTGCAGCACCGCGGCGATGGCGATCGCCGAGGACGGCTCCACCAACTGCTTGGTGATTTGCCAGAATAGGCGCATCGCGGCCACGGTGCGGGCATCGCTGACGGTGACAACTTCAACTGCATGTCGGCGCAGCAGTTCGAAGTTGGGTTGCCCCAGGCTGCCGCGCAACCCGTCGCAGATCGTGTCGGGAGTGAAATCGACGCGTCGCTCGCCCGTGGCCAGTGAACGGAAGGTGTCGGCGGCGCCCTCCGGTTCCGCCAGCAGCACCTTGCAGCCCGGCGCCAGCGCGGCCGTCGCGATCGCGGTCCCCGCGGCCAGGCCGCCACCGCCCACCGGGACCACCAGCACATCGAGTGTGTCGGTGGCGTTGAGCAGTTCCAGCGCGGCGGTGCCCTGACCGGCTATGACCCGCAGGTCGGTGTAGGGATGAACCAGCACGGCGGCGGTGGCTTCCTGCACCTGCGCGCACTTGTCTTCGCGCGCGGCGATGCCAGCAGCGCAGGCGTGCACGGTGGCGCCATAGCGCTGGATGGAAGCGACCTTGGTCACGACCGCGCCTTCCGGCACCACCACGTGGCAGGCGATGCCGCGGGTCCGCGCCGCCAGGGCCAGCGCGGCGCCATGGTTGCCCGAAGAATGGGTGACCACGCCGGCGCGCGCTTCGGCCTCGGTCAGCGACCAGACCGCATTGCAGGCGCCGCGGAACTTGAATGCACCCACGCGCTGCAGGTGCTCGGCCTTGAAATGGAGTTGCGCACCGGCCAGCGCATCCATCGCGCGCGAATGCAGCACCGGAGTGACCAGCGCATGCGGGGCGATCCGCGCGGCGGCGGCCAGGAGATCTTCGAAGACGGGCAGTGGGGCAGGCATGCCCGAAAGATTAACGTATCAGGCCCGGCTTCCCGGAGATGCTCGAAGCGAGTACCGGTTCCCGCCATTACCGGTTGCCATCGGCATGTGAATGGGATGCGCTATCCCGCGCGTCGCCGGAGGGGTTAAGCACGGATTCAATGCCGCAGGCCGATGCTCACTGCAAGCAACGCCGGGGGCGCCATGAAACCACGTCTGATCACCACACTCATCGCCGTCGCCGCGCTCAGCGGTTGCGCCACCTACGACTATGCCGGCGGCAGTGCCCCGGGTGGCTATTACTACGGTCGTTCCGCACCAAGCTATGGTCCCTACAACGACGGTTATGGCTATGGCGGCTACGGGGGCTATGGCTATTACGGCTATTCGCCGTATTACGGCTATGGTGGCTATTACCCGTATTACCCCTATCGTCCGCAGCGTCCGCCCCGCGACGACCACGACAAGCCGGATCCCGACAACGGGCGTCCGCCGCCGTGGCGCAATCCCGAAGATGGGCGTTACCGGGAATCGGGCCGGGTGATGATCCCGCCGCACAACCGCATTCCCCAGTCCCCCGGCCAGCCCCGGGTCACCGGTGACGGGCGCCAGCCCAGCGGCAACACCGGGATCCGCGAACGCCCGACCAGCGAACCGCAGCGGCAGAGGTCGGAACCCTCTGCGCCGCGATCGGTGGAAAGGTCGCGGCCTCCCGAGCGGTCGGCACCTCCGCCGCGTTCGGAAAACCGCAGCCGGGTGCGCAGCGAGGAGCGTTGATCGTTCATCGGGGCGGAGACGTCGCAAGCTGAGCGCGAGTTGACCGGTTACGTCGCTTACTGACGTGATTGGAGTGACATGCCTCTATGTCGACGTCCGGTGGGGAAATCTGGATCCCCCCTGTTCCGGCCCTGCCGGGCGTCGGCACTCAACAAAAAAGCCCGGCAATGCCGGGCTTTTTCCGTTGCAGGATCGTCCTGCGTAAATAAAATGGGGCCGGCAGTCCCCCGACTACCGGCCCCGGCGCTCCCCCGCAGTGCACATGGCTGGCCCCTGTTCCAATTACCAGCCTGCGCCCCTGGTCGCTTGCCACGACGGGTGCAGGAGGGATGTCGCAGAAACCGTGCCAACCTTTCCAGTCCCGGACCCTCGCATTAGGTTGCCGGGCGCGGCGATGCCAAAATGTCCTCATGAACGCTTCCTTCCACCAATACGAAGTCATCGTCATCGGCGGCGGCCACGCCGGCACCGAGGCGGCGCTGGCGTCCGCGCGCGCCGGTGCCCGTACCCTGCTGCTGACCCACAACGTGGAAACAGTCGGGGCGATGAGCTGCAACCCGGCCATCGGCGGCATCGGCAAGGGTCACCTGGTCAAGGAAATCGATGCACTTGGCGGTGTCATGGCCCACGCCGCCGACCTGGCCGGCATCCAGTGGCGCACGCTCAATGCGTCAAAGGGTCCGGCGGTACGCGCCACCCGTTGCCAGGCCGATCGATCGCTGTATCGCAGCGCCATTCGCCGCATTGTCGAAGCGCAGCCTAACCTGACGATCTTCCAGGCCGCAGTCGACGATCTGGTCATCGAGAACAATACGGTGCGCGGCGCCATCACCCAGACCGGCCTGCGCTTCGATGCGCCTTCGGTGGTGTTGACCGCCGGCACTTTCCTCGCAGGCAAGATCCATGTCGGCGAAACCCAGTACGCGGCCGGCCGTGCCGGTGATCCGCCGGCGACCGCACTGGCGCACAAGCTGCGCGAAGGCCTGTTCGTGGTCGATCGCCTGAAGACCGGCACGCCGCCGCGCATCGATGGCCGCTCACTGGATTACTCGGTGATGGAGGAACAACCCGGCGACGATCCGCTGCCGGTGATGTCGTATCTCGGCAATGCCGCCGAACATCCGCGCCAGGTGTCATGCTGGATCACCCACACCAGCGAGCGCACCCACGAAATCATCCGTGGCGCGCTGCATCGTTCGCCTCTGTACAGCGGCCAGATCGAAGGCATCGGCCCGCGCTATTGCCCGTCGATAGAAGACAAGGTCGTGCGCTTCGCGGAGAAGGCTTCGCACCAGATCTTCGTCGAACCGGAAGGCCTCGACGTCGCCGAGATCTACCCCAACGGCATCTCCACCTCGTTGCCGTTCGACGTGCAGCTGGCACTGGTGCGCAGCATCCGCGGCATGGAAAGCGCGCACATCACCCGGCCGGGTTACGCCATCGAATACGACTTCTTCGATCCGCGTGGGTTGAAGTCCTCGCTGGAAACCAAGGCCGTTGCCGGCCTGTTCTTCGCCGGCCAGATCAATGGCACCACCGGTTACGAGGAAGCCGCCGCACAAGGCCTGGTCGCTGGCCTCAACGCCGCGCGCCTGGTGCAGCAGAAAGAAGCCTGGTGCCCGCGTCGTGACGAGGCCTATATCGGCGTGCTGATCGACGACCTGATCACCCACGGCACCAACGAGCCGTACCGCATGTTCACCTCGCGCGCCGAATACCGGCTGCAGTTGCGCGAGGACAACGCCGACGCGCGCCTGACCGGGATCGGTCGCGAGCTCGGACTGGTCGATGACAAACGTTGGGAAAAATTCCAGATCAAGCGCGAAGGGGTGGTCACGGAAACCGAACGCCTGCGCGCACTGTGGGCCACGCCCGGCAATGCGCTTGGCCGTGAAGTGCAGGCCGCGCTGGGCGTGGCGGTCAGCCGCGAGACCAACGTGCTGGACCTGATCAAGCGCCCGGAACTGGACTACGCACAACTGATGCGGGTGCCGTCTCTGGGCCCGGGCGTGATCGATCCCAAGGTCGCCGAGCAGGTCGAGATCAGCGTGAAGTATTCCGGCTACCTCGACCGCCAGCGCGAGGAGATCGAGCGCCAGCAGCGCAACGAAGACACGGAGATCGCCGTCGACTTCGACTACTCGGTCGTGCGCGGCCTGTCGTTCGAGGTCATGCAGAAGCTCGAGCGGGTGCGCCCGCAGACCATCGGCCAGGCCCAGCGCATCCCAGGCATGACCCCGGCCGCGATCTCGCTGCTGCTGGTGCATCTGACCCGTGCGCGCCGCAGCCGCGTGGCTTGAGCAGTTGCAGGTGGATATACATCCGATTGACCCGGGCAAACGCGCCGCCGTACTGGAAGCGTTAGCCAGGATAGAAAAAGAACACGACGTACGGATTGTGTTTGCCTGTGAATCGGGCAGTCGTGGTTGGGGGTTTTCGTCGCCAGACAGCGACTACGATGCCCGGTTCGTCTATGTGCACCGGCAACCGTGGTATCTCACCGTCAATGAAAAGACCGGCCCCGGCCAGCCGCAACGCGATGTGATCGAATTGCCGATCGACGACGAACTCGACGTCAGCGGCTGGGACCTGCGCAAGGCATTGCGCCTGCTATCGAAATCGAACCCCACACTCTCGGAATGGTTGCGTTCGCCCATCGTCTACAGGCAGAACCCTGCAATTGCAGGAGAACTAATCCGTCTGGCCGATGAGTTCTATTCGCCGATCGCGGCCTGGCATCATTATTTCAGCATGGCGAAGGGTAACTTTCGCGGTTATCTGAAGGGTGAGCGAGTCAGGACAAAGAAATATCTCTATGTCCTGCGGCCCGTGCTTGCGTGCCAGTGGATCGAGAACGAGGTCGGTCCACCACCGATGGCTTTCGAGCTCCTGCTCGACCGGCTGTTGCCTTCCGGAATATTGCGCGATGCGATCGATGCGCTTCTGGCCAAGAAGCGCATAAGTGCAGAAGTAGAGGACGGCCCGCGTGTTGCGGTGATCAGCGATTATCTGGAGACCGAGCTCGATCGCATGCAGCGGTCGCAACCGCAGCTTCAGATGGGTTCCGGCAATGCGCACGCGCTGGATGCGTTCCTGCGCACGACGCTTGCCGGGCTGTCAGGCTGACCCTTTCGCACGTGCAAAGGCATCCGCCAATGCACTGTTGATCGCGGGCGTGGCGGGTCGATTCCTGGATGCAGGATTCGGGACAATTCGTGAACTGTTATTAGCTTGGCCGCGTTGGTTGCGGTCGGGCCCGTCGTTCTTCTCAGCGTGCTTCACGCCAGCCACCGGCACATCCTCCAGCCTCCGCGTCAACGCGATCCGCTTACGCGGAATATCCACTTCCAGCACGCGCACCTTGACGATGTCGCCGGCCTTGACCACGTCGCGCGGATCCTTGACGTAGGTATCCGACAACGCGGAGATGTGGACCAGGCCGTCCTGGTGCACGCCGATATCGACGAAGGCGCCGAACGCAGCGACGTTGCTGACCACCCCTTCCAGGATCATCCCGAGCTTGAGGTGCTTGATGTCCTCGACGCCTTCGGCGAAGCGCGCGGCCTTGAACTCGGGGCGCGGGTCGCGGCCGGGTTTCTCCAGTTCCTTGAGGATGTCGCGCACCGTGGGCACGCCGAACTTTTCATCGGTGAACGATTCCGCTTTCAGTCCACGCAAGTAACCCGTATCGCCGATCAATTGCCGCACTCCACGGCCGCTGTCCTTCACGATCCGCTCTACTACCGGATACGCTTCTGGATGCACCGAGGAACCATCCAGCGGCTCGTCGCCATCGGCGATGCGCAGGAAGCCGGCGCATTGCTCGAAGGTCTTCTCGCCCAGTCGCGGCACTTTCAACAATTCTTTGCGGCGCTTGAACGGGCCGTTCTGGTCGCGATGCAGGACGATGTTCTCCGCCACCGAGGCCGACAATCCGGAAACCCGCGAGAGCAGGGCGGCCGAGGCGGTGTTCACGTGTACGCCGACCGCGTTCACGCAATCTTCGACGCGCGCATCCAGCGCACGCGCCATGCGATACGGGTCCACGTCATGCTGGTACTGACCGACGCCGATCGCCTTGGGCTCGATCTTCACCAGTTCCGCCAGCGGATCCTGCAATCGCCGCGCGATCGATACCGCGCCGCGAATGCTGACGTCGAGGTCCGGGAATTCCTTCGCCGCCAGTTCCGAAGCCGAATACACCGAAGCACCGGCTTCGCTGACCACGATCTTCTGCAGCTTCAGTTGCGGAAGCTTGCCAATCACTTCGCCAGCCAGCTTGTCAGTCTCGCGCGAGGCGGTGCCGTTGCCGATCGCGATCAGTTCCACGCTGTGCTGCGTGCACAACTTGCCCAGCGCATGCAGCGACTGGTCCCATTGCTTGCGCGGTTCGTGCGGATAGATCGTGTCGGTCGCGACCAGCTTGCCGGTGCGATCGACCACGGCGACTTTCACGCCGGTGCGGATGCCCGGATCCAGGCCCATCACCGTGCGTGCGCCGGCCGGTGCGGCCAGCAGCAAGTCTTTGAGGTTATCGCCGAAGATGGCGATGGCTTCGGCTTCCGCCTTCTCGCGCGCCTGGCTGAAGAGATCCAGCAGCAGGTGCAGGTGCAGCTTCGCACGCCAGGTCATGCGTGCGCTGTCCAGCAGCCAGCGATCGGCGGCGCGGCCCTGGTCACTGATGCCGGCGTGCAGGGCAACGCGGCCATCGCCATAGAGATGGCCCGCTTCGGCATCCTTGCCCGGATCCAGGTCGAGGTAGAGGATTTCCTCCTTGCGTGCGCGGAACAATGCCAGCAAGCGGTGCGAAGGAATCCTCGCCAGCGCTTCGCTGTGTTCGAAGTAGTCGCGATACTTGGCGCCGGCCTCTTCCTTGCCTTCGGCGACGCGGGCGCGGATTACGCCGGCCTCGCCCAGCCAGTGGCGCAATTCGCCGACCAGCGCCGGATCCTCGCCCCAGCGCTCCATGAGGATGGCGCGGGCGCCATCGAGCGCGGCCTTGGTATCGGCGACGCCTTTATCGGCAGCAACGAAACTCGCCGCGAAAGCTTCGGGTGTTTGCGCAGGATCGGCCAGCAAGCCGTCGGCCAATGGCTCCAGTCCGGCTTCGCGCGCGATCTGCGCGCGCGTGCGGCGCTTGGGTTTGTAGGGAAGATAGAGATCCTCCAGCCGCGCCTTGCTGTCGGCGGCTTCGATATCGGCGCGCAACCCGGGGGTCAGCTTGCCCTGTTCCTCGATGCTGCTCAGTACCGTGCCGCGGCGTTCTTCCAGCTCGCGCAGATAGGTCAGCCGGGTTTCCAGGTTGCGCAGTTGGGTGTCGTCCAGACCACCGGTGATTTCCTTGCGATAGCGCGCGATGAACGGAACGCTGGCGCCCTCGTCCAGCAGCGCGATGGCGGCCAGCGCCTGCGCGGTCTGCGCGCCGATCTCTTCGGCGATGGTGCGGGCGATGTGCTGGGCGAGTCGTTTGTCGTGCTGCATGTGTCCGTTCTGTTCCCGAAGTGCGAATCCCGATTGTGGCAATGTCTGCCAACCGATGTAAGCCGTTGACAAGTGGCGTTATCCTGTCGCCATGCGTACTTTCCTGTTGCCGATACTCCTGCTGTTGCCGCCGCTGCTGTCTGCCTGCGACAAACACGCACCCGACGCCGTTCCGGCCGTCGAATCCGCTCTTGTCCATGCCGCGGCCGAATGGCGCTTGCCAGTGACTGGAGTCGCGGCGCAACCCGATCTGGTCGCCGCTGCCGATGGACGAGTGCTGCTGTCCTGGATCGAGGCCGAATCCGGAGGCGCGCATGCGCTGAGGTTCGCCTCGTTCGATGGAAAGAGCTGGGATGCGCCCCGGGAAATCGCCCATGGCGACGACTGGTTCGTCAATTGGGCCGACACCCCGCACATCGCGGCCACCGAAGACGGCGCGCTGTGGGCGCACTGGCTGCGTCAGTCGGCCAAGGCCGCTTATGCCTATGACGTGGTGCTGTCGCGCTCGGGCGACGGTGGCAAAACCTGGTCGCCGCCACTGACGGTCAACGATGACGGTACGCCGACCGAGCATGGTTTCGTCTCCCTGTGGCCGCAGTCGCGCGATTCCCTCGGCATCGCCTGGCTGGACGGCCGCAACACGGCCAGCGAAGGACATGGCGGTCATCAAGAACATGGCGGCGGCGCGATGACGTTGCGGGTGGCGAACTTCGATGCAGCGCTGCGCAAATCCGCGGAAAGCGAGCTCGACCCGCGCACCTGCGATTGCTGCCAGACCAGTGCCGCCGTCACTTCGGCCGGCCCATTGCTGGTGTATCGGGATCGCGACGGCGACGAGATCCGCGACATCGTCGCCACCCGCTTCGACCACGGTGCATGGACCATGCCGCGCAAGGTCCATGACGACCGCTGGATGATGCCGGCCTGTCCGGTGAATGGCCCGGCTGTCGCGGCCAGCGGCCTGCAGGCGTGGGTGGCGTGGTACAC
>JBOHXX010000013.1:0-21940 GCA_050737675.1 Pseudoxanthomonas sp. | reverse complement strand
GTTCCGGCAGGCGCTTGCGCAGCAGCGGCTCGCCACCGGTCAGGCGCAACTTGCTGACGCCCAGGCGGGCGAAACCGCGCACCAGGGTCTCGATCTCGTCGAAGGACATCCGCGAGGCCGCATCGAGGCCGTAATCATCCGCCACCTGGTCGGCGGGCATGCAATAACCGCAGCGGAAATTGCAGGCCTCGATCACCGACAGTCGCAGGTCGCGCAGCGGCCGCCCGCGCCCATCCGACAGCGCGTTCGGCGGCCAGGTCGGAGGTTGCAGGGCTGCGTTCATGGGGAAGGAATGCGGGCCGCGGTCGTCTCTTGCAAGGCTACCACTTCGCCCGGAAGCGCCACGCGATATCCACGGGCCGCGAGCGCGCGGCCATCCTCGGCGCTGGCGTAGTGATACAGGATGCAGCGCTGCAGCAATGCGGCCGGATATTCGCGCTCCAGGTCATCGATGCCGCTATGCGAGGGATTGCCGTGCAGGCTGCAGTCGTGGGCAATCAACTCCCCCGCATCCGCATACTTGGCCAGGGCCTCGGGAATCGGCCGGGTATCGCCAGTCCAGACCACGCTGCCGCGCAAGCGCAACGAGTACGCGGTCTCGGGCCAGTGATGGCGCGCCGGGAACACTTCCAGGCGCACGCCGTCATGCCAGAACGAATCGCCGACCGCGATCAACTGGAACGCATCCCAGAAGTTCACTCCGCCTTCGGCCAGTACGTTGGGATAGTCGGCGATGCGCTTGTGCAGCAACGGGACGACAGTCGCCGGGACATACAACTTCACTTTCCCGCGTCGTTGCGGATCGAACCAGATAGACACGAACAGGCGCTCGAAACCAGCGACGTGGTCCAGGTGCACATGGGTGATGAACAAGGCCTGCGGCATCTCGCCGTAATGGGCCAGGTAGGCCGACAAGCCTTCGGCGCCGCAATCGATGGTCAGCCAGGGCTTGCCGTCGCGCTCTAGGGTGGCGTTGGCCGAGCCCAGCTCCACCGCCGCGGCATTGCCCACACCCAGGAATCGCAGTGACCAGCCCATCAGAATCCCCGTTGCCAGGCGATGTCGTAGGCGCGGCGCAGCCGCGCGAAGTCCTGCAGCACTTCCTCGCGGCTGCGCGAGCCGCGCAATTTCAACAGCGAGCGCTGCAAGCGCATCAGGTTGTTTTCACGCCAGCGCGTGGCCGGGATGCGCAAGGCGCCGCGATCGAAATCGATCAGCCAGCCCTTGCCCTGCGGATTGAACAGGATGTTGTGCGCATTGAGGTCGGCATGGTCCAGCCCGGCACGATGGAAACGCGCGACCAGGCGGCCGGTTTCCTCCCACGGCGCGTCCTTGCCCGCGACCTGCGCACGGTCGGCGAGCGAACGCACATCGGGCAACCGTTCGATCAGGATCGCGGCGCGATAACCCACGCCGCCGCGCACATAGCTGGCAGCGACCGGACGCGGCACCGGCAGGCCCTTGGCCAGCAGGGCGCGGGTCAGGCGGAACTCCTCGAAACTGCGGGTCCGGTTGGCCCCATGCCACAGATACTGGTCACGACTGATCCGGGCCGCCCAGCCACCGCGCAGGTACAGGCGCAGCAGGCTGGGGCCGAAAGGCGCATCGATGAACCAGGCCCCGCCACGGCCGCCACTATCCACCGGCCGGGCCCGTTCGCCCCACTTCGCCGGCTGGAACCATTCCGGATCCGCTTGCCGCAACTGCTTGCTGTCGAACAGAATCGCTCCCAATCCGCTACCTTCGCGGAACGGGATCATGGATTCCGTGGCGTCAAATTCGACCATATCTTCCGAGTCTAACAACACTTGTCGATCAATCCCTTATCGCTGTGCCTGTTGCGCCTGTCGGCGCTGGGCGATGTGACCCACGTCGTGCCTTTGGTCCGCACGCTGCAGAAGGCGTGGCCGCAACTGCAACTCGACTGGATCATCGACAAGGGCGGACAGAAACTGCTCGAGGGCCTGGAAGGCGTGGCCTTCCACGCCTACGACAAGCGCTCGGGACTGGCCGGCATGCGCACCTTGCGCCGGGAATTGCCGAAGGAAGGCTTCGATGCGCTGCTGCAGATGCAGGTCGCCCTGCGCGCCAATGTGCTGTCCGCCTTCATCCCGGCACGCCGTCGCATAGGCTACGACCGCGCGCGCTCCAAGGACCTGCACGGGCTTTTCATCAACGAACGCATCCCCGACCGTCCCGGCATCCACGTACTCGATGCCATCGGCAGTTTCTGCGAGCCGCTGGGCCTGAAGCAGACCGAGGTCGTGTGGAACCTGCCGGTGCCGGAGGCGGCGCGGGAATGGGCTCGCGCGCAATGGACCGACGACGGCGCACCGACCCTGATGATCTCGCCCTGCTCCAGCCATGCGCGCCGCAACTGGTATCCGGATCGCTACGCCGCGGTCGCCGACCACGCCGCAGCGAAGGGCTGGCGCATCGTGTTGTGCGGCGGACGCAGCGTCCTGGAACGCAGCACCACCGATGCCATCGTCGCGGCAATGCAGGCGCCCGCGCTGGACCTGGTCGGCAAGGACACGCTGAAGCAGTTGCCCGCCCTGCTGGAACGCGCCGAACTGGTGATGACCCCCGACTCCGGCCCGATGCACATCGCCAACGCCATGGGCAGCAAGGTACTGGGCCTGCACACGGCGAGCAATCCGGTACGCAGCGGCCCGTATTCGGACATCCGCTACTGCGTGGACAAGTACGATGCGGCGGCGCGGAAATTCCTCGGCAAGCCAGCCAGCGAACTCGGCTGGGGAACGAAGATCGAGTTCGACGATGTGATGGGTTTGATCGGGGTGGAAGATGCGGTTGCTGCGTTCGAGCGCTACGTGTCCGACCACCCGCGCGCATAATCCGGTTTCCTCTCCGCACCGGGGATAGAAATGTCGCTGCAATCCCTGCTCGGCATCGACCTGCCGATCATCCAGGCGCCGATGGCCGGTTCGCAGGACCACGTCTTGGCGGTCGCGGTATCGAATGCCGGCGGCCTGGGCTCCCTGCCCTGCGCGATGCTCGGAGCGGATGCCCTGCGCGCGCAACTCGCCGCGATCAGGACGCAGACCGACCGGCCCTGCAACGTCAACTTCTTCTGCCACACCACGCCCGTGTCCGATCCCGCGCGTGAAGCCAGGTGGCGCGCAATACTGGAACCCTACTATCGCGCATTCGATCTTGACCCCGGACAGCTGGCGACCGCTCCGGCGCGCTTGCCCTTCGATGAGCCAACCGCCGAATTGCTGGAGGAATTCAAGCCACCGGTGATCAGCTTCCACTTTGGCCTGCCTTCCCGCGCGCTGCTGGAAAGGATCCGTCGCTGGGACTGCAAGGTCTTGTCCACGGCCACCACGGTCGAAGAAGCACGCTGGCTGGAAGCACGCGGCGTGGATGCGGTGATCGCACAGGGACTGGAGGCCGGCGGACATCGCGGGCATTTCCTTTCCGGCGATCTGACCCGGCAATCGGGGATTTTCGCCCTGCTGCCCCGGATCGTCGACGCAGTCCGCGTCCCGGTGATCGCCGCTGGTGGCATCGCCGACCACAGGGGAGTCGTCGCCGCACTCGCGCTGGGCGCGTCCGGCGTGCAGGTCGGCACGGCATTCCTGCTCTGTCCGGAAGCCACCACCAGCGCCGTGCATCGCGCCGCATTGTCGGACGCAACGGCACGCCATACCGCACTGACCAATCTCTTCAGCGGGCGCCCGGCACGCGGCCTGGTCAATCGCTGTATGCGCGAACTGGGACCTATGAATCCGCTGGCTCCCGAATTCCCCCTGGCTGCGGCGGCGATGGCACCGCTGCGGGCGCATTGCGAGCGCGAGGGAAACAGGGATTTCTCACCCCTGTGGTCGGGGCAGAATCCCGATGGCTGCAGGAACATTCCCGCGGCCAAACTGACCAGACAACTGGCCGGGCGGGCGTAAGCCGTAATCAGAGCGGGGCGGCGTCGCTCTTGTAGTCCTGGTAGGACTTCTCTTCCACGTAGCTCGAACCCAGGGCCAGGTTGATGTCCTTCTTGATCCGCGCGCGTTCGTCGTTCTCGAAATAGACGCTGCGCGCGAGCTGGATGAATTCGGCGTCGAAGGCCTGGGCCTTTTCCTTGATGCGGATGTCGTCCTCGATCACCCACAGGCGTTCGTTGACCGCCTTCAGTTGCGCGCGCAGGCCGACGATGTCGTGGCCAGCCGCCGGGTGCGCCATCCAGGTGGATTCCAGCGCCGACAGCTCGTTGCGCACGTTGGCCAGCTTGGCTTCGTCGTTCATGCGCTCGGACTTGATCTGCAGGATGGCGATCTTGTCGAGCAGCTCGCCGAAGGAAACGGGGGCCTGGATTTCGGACATGGCATGGGTTCTCGCTGCGGGAGCGGCGATTGTAACGGCACCGGCATTTCCCGGCGGAGAGGGTGGGATTCATTCGGCACATCCATGTGCCTCACCCTTCGGGCGGCTGCGCCGTGCAGAACGGCAATCCTGCCGTTCTGTCGAACCGGGCTCTCCTCATATCCACCCTCTCCGCCAGATACGCAAAAGCCCCCTTGCGGGGGCCCTTGCGTATCTGGCGGAGAGGGTGGGATTCGAACCCACGGTTGGCTTACACCAACGCCTGATTTCGAGTCAGGTACATTCGACCACTCTGCCACCTCTCCGGTCGCCCCGGCCTTGGTGCTGGCCGGGGGTGTGCATGATACGGGGCCGACCGGGTCGGGACAAGCAAAACCGCGCCATGCCCGGGCCGCTGAACCCCTGCCTGCACGCGAACCCGCAAAACCTTGATGCCTGTCCGTTTCCTCGTAATCATGTCGTTAAAGCCGATACGGACAATCGGATTCAGACCAACAGGGCGCCATGATCGAATTCGGACACCTCACCCACGTGGGCCTGCGCCGCGACTTGAACGAAGACACCTATTACGGCGACAGCGAGCTGGGTTTGTGGCTGGTCGCCGATGGCATGGGCGGGCACGCCTGTGGCGAAGTCGCCAGCGCCCTGGCCCGGGAAACCATCGTCCGCGAGATCCGCGACGGCACCCCACTGGCCCAGGCCATCCGCATCGCCGACGAAGAGATCATCCGCACCTCCAGGCGCCGCAACGACACCCTGCCCATGGGCACCACGGTGGTCGCGGTGCGCGTGCATGGCAATCGCTTCGAGGTGGCCTGGGTCGGCGACAGCCGCGCCTATCTATGGCGCGACGGCAACCTGGCCCAGCTGAGCCAGGACCACAGCTATGTGCAGGAATTGATCGCGCAGGGCTCGCTGACCAACGAACAGGCGCGTTCCCACCCGCACCGCAACGTGGTCACCCAAGCCCTGGGCGTGACCGATCCCAACCACCTCAACGTCGAAACCATGACCGGCGAACTGAAGCCCGGCATGCAGCTGCTGTTGTGCAGCGACGGCCTGACCGAGGAAGTGGACGACCAGGGCATCGCCGGCACCCTGCGCCACGACGACTGCAGCGCGCAGGAATGCGTGGATACGCTGATCGCCGCGGCACTGGACGGGGGCGGCTCCGACAATGTCACCGCGATCCTGGTGCGTTGCCACTGATCCCTATCATCGGCTGATCCAGCAGCTACCCGTAGGAGCGCCCCATGGGCGCGAGCCTTTGCGTTTTCCGCCATCGGATCGAAGAGCTCGTGCCCATGGGGCGCTCCTACAGTGACACGGCATCCCACAGGCACTTGTCGCCTGATTTCTTGCGCAGCACCACCAGCCGCGATTCATGCGCGGCCGCTTCTGCTTCGGAAACCCGTACTGGCTGGCGCTGGCCCTGCGGCGCGCCGGTGAACACCGGAAGCGCCGCAGCCTGTTGCGAAGGCTCGTCGCCATCGAAGCCGATCTCGCCCTGCCCGGCGGTCAGATGCAGGTACACCTCGCACAGCAACTGCGCATCGAGCAGCGCGCCATGCAACTGGCGGTGGTTGTTGTCCACGCCCAGGCGCTTGCACAGCGCATCCAGCGAATTGCGCTGGCCGGGGAAGCGCTGGCGCGCCATCAACAGCGAATCCTCCACCTGCACGCGGTCGTGCATGCGCCCGTAGCCCTCGCCCAGCAGCGACAACTCGTAGTCGAGGAAGCCGATGTCGAACGTGGCGTTGTGGATGATCAGTTCGGCGCCGTCGATGAAGGCGAGGAAATCGTCGGCGATGGCGGCGAACAAGGGTTTGTCGGCCAGGGATTCCAGGCTGAGGCCGGTGACTTCAGCCGCACCTGGTTCGAATTCGCGCTGCGGGTTGATGTACTGGTGGTAGGTGTTGCCGGTGGGTCGCCGTTCCAGCAATTCGACGCAGCCTATTTCGACCACGCGGTTGCCTTTCTTCCATTCCAGGCCGGTGGTTTCGGTATCGAGGATGATTTGACGCATGCCTTCAGCTTACCTTGCGGCTTCCCGCGCGAACAGCTTGAGCTCAATGTCATCGGCTGTCAGGCGCACCATTCTTTCGAAACGGAAGCCGAGCCGTGCAAGCACACGGATGGAACCTTCATTGCGCGGATTGGTGATGGCCACGACCCGTTTCAGGCCCAGCCTGGAGCGCGCGTCGGCCAGCACCGCAGCACCCGCTTCCACCGCGTATCCATGGCCGCAGTGCTCTGGCAGCAACGCATAGCCCAGGTCGACATCATCCAGCGTCGCGCGTTTCACCAGTCCGCACATCCCCGCGGTTCCGCCATTTTCCTTCAGCTCAATGCGGCACAGGCCGAAGCCGTTGGCGGCATAGCTGGCTACCGGGCCTTTCAGAAGGTAGGCACGCGCATCCTCCAGGCTGTGGACGCCGCGGTCCCCAATGTTCTGCAGGAAGCTGGGCTCGTTGAGCAGGCGATTGACGAACGCCGCATCGCTCTCGCTGTCCGCCGACAACGGGCGGATCCGCAGGCGCTCGGTCTCGAGGATCGGCAACGGCATGCTCATCCCACAGGAGCCAGGTCGCGGAACCGTATCGCCGCGTCGCGCGCCAGCACGTCCACGCGCTCGTTGTCGGGATTTCCGGAGTGGCCCTTCACCCAGCGCCAGTCGACCTTGTGCCGCTGGTTGGCCGCATGCAGGCGCTCCCACAGGTCGCGGTTCTTGACCGCGTCGCCGCCGGACGTCTTCCAGTTGCGGCGCACCCAGTTGGCCATCCACTCGGTGATTCCCTGGCGCACGTATTGCGAATCGGTATGCAGGACGATGTGGCAGGGTTCGCTCAACGCCTCCAGGGCCATGATCGCGCCCATCAGTTCCATGCGGTTGTTGGTGGTCAGGGCTTCGCCGCCGGAGATTTCGCGTTCGCGCCCCTGGTAGCGCAACACCGCTGCCCATCCGCCCGGGCCTGGATTGCCCAGGCAGGAGCCATCGGTATGGATTTCCACTTCTTTCATCAATCGCCTTCTTTCATCGGTGGGACTTTCATGGGAGGGATTCCGCCTGGTTTCATGCGGGTGTGGCGCCGGCCTGCCATTGGCGGGTGACCGGTGCGGGGGGAATCAGGGCGGCGCTGCGTTTCTCGAATTCAAGCAGGCAGGCGGCCCGCAAACGGCTGGATCCTGGTTTCACCGGATTCGCCACCGGGTCGGTGGACATGCGCCAGATCGGACCGAGGTAAGCCGCGCCGTCAGCGCGGGGCTGCAGACCCAGGTCGCGCAAGGTCCAGCGCCAGGCCTGGACGTCACGCGCCACCAAGCCGCTGTGCCGCCAACGCGCGCGATACGGGCTCCAGGGGTTGAGGGTGAACAGCCATAGGCGTCCGCCCGGCTCCAGCACCCGGGCGCATTCGTCCAGCAACCCGTCAAGGCCATCGTCAAGCGCGTGCTGCACGACCAGGTTGCCGATCGATTCATTGGGCAGCGGCAGCGGCAAGCCGCAGCGCAGGCTGCCGGAAAAGCGGTCCTGCTGGCGATGCAGCACCAGGGTGCGTCGCGGCAGGTCGAAGGTGCCGGCTCCGGGTGCCTGCGGCGCCAGCCACAACCAGGGCTGCTGGGCCGGGCGCGAGGCCATGGCTGCCCCGATCAGCGCCTGTTCCGCCGCCAGCAAGGGCCGGCCCCGTACGCTGTCGAACCAGGCTAGGGCATCGGGTTGACGGCTGATCTGCAGGACAGGCATGTTCGGAATTGTAGAGGACGCCCTTCCCGGCCGCCCTGCCGGCTTCCCTCTCCTTCCAGTGAGCACCCATGCGTCTGATCGCACTACCTGCCTTCGAAGACAACTACATCTGGGCGCTGGTGGACGACGAGGGCAACGCCGTGGTCGTGGATCCGGGCGATGCCGCGCCGGTCCTGGCTGCGAGCGACCTGGGCCTGTGGCCCGCTGGAGTGCTGCTCACCCACCACCACCCCGACCATTGCGGCGGCGTGGCCGCGCTGCGCGAGCGCTGGCCGACCCTTCCGGTGTACGCGCCCGAAGATGCCCGCATCCCCCATGCCACTGAACGGGTTGGCGAAGGTTCGCACTTCCAGTTGAACGACTGGGACTTCACCGTGCTGGCCGTCCCCGGGCACACCCTCAGCCATATCGCCTTCCATGGGGCGGAAAGCCACCTGTTCTGCGGCGACACCCTGTTCAGCCTGGGCTGCGGGCGCCTGTTCGAGGGCACACCAGCGCAGATGCTGGAGTCGCTGGAGCGCCTAGCCGCCCTGCCCGGCGACTCGGCCGTGTGCTGCGGCCACGAGTACACTCTGGCCAACGCAGCCTTCGCCCGGGCCGTGGACCCCGCCAACGACGCCCTGCGTCGCCGCACCGAGGAAGCCCAAGCCATGCGCAACGCCGGACGCCCCACCCTGCCTTCCACCCTTGCCACCGAACTGGCCACCAATCCGTTCCTGCGCGTGGATGCGCCCGCAATCCGCACGGCCGTCGCCAGGCGGCTGGGCCGCGAACCCGCGGACCGGGTCGAAACTTTCGCCGAGTTGCGGCGCTGGAAAGACGGCTTCCGCGCATGACCCGGCGCTGCCGCGGGGCCTGGCTATTGCTGTGCGCGTGCCTCTGCAGCGGTTCCCTGCAGGCAGGTGGATCCAGTGATGGTGGGATCGACAGTCCGCCCCTGGCGATGGCGGTGCCTGCCTCCCTTCCCGGCAGCCTGCCGATCGAACCGGAATCACTGCCCGTTTCCAGGTCAGCGCTCGCAACCGAAGTTTCCAGCCAGCGCAATGGCCGCCAGATCTACGAAAGCTTCCGCGCAGGCCTGGCCGAGCCCGAGTGCGATTCAGCCGCCACCAGCGTGCGCTGGAAAAAACACTTCGGCCATGCGCCGGCACGCCTGGCCCAGGCCAACGACGACCTGCTGCCCTTGTTCGGCTATGTGGTCGACGCCTTGCGCGAAGCCCACCTGCCGACCGAATTCGCCCTGATCCCGTTCGTGGAAAGCGGCTACAAGCCGGGCGCGCGCAGCGCCAGTGGTCCCGCGGGCCTGTGGCAATTCATCGCCATCACCGCGCGCAACCATGGCGTGGCCATGCGCAACGGTTACGACGGGCGCCTGTCGCCGGTGGAATCCACCCAGGCCGCGGTGCGCTACCTCAAGACCCTCAACGGGATGTTTGGCGGCGACTGGCGGCTGGCGGTGATGGGCTACAACGCCGGCGAATACCGCATCCTGCAATCGATGCGCCGCGCCGGCATGAACGCGCAGAACGCGAAACCCGCGCAGTTGCCCGGGTTGTCGGGCATCACCTACGCCTACGTGGAAAAACTGCATGCGCTGGCCTGCATCTTCCAGCAGGCCGATGACCGCGAGGAATGGCTGCGGACCCTCGACCGCCCGGTGCCGCGCCTGGCCTCGCAGGCCCTGCCGGCCGATGTCGCCAGCCTGGATGCCTGGGCCCAGCGCCAGGGCCATGACAGCGCCCTGCTGCGGCGCCTGAATCCCGCACTGGCCGCAGGCTTTTCGCGTGGCGGAAAGCCGTTGCGGGTGCTGGCCCCGGCCGGCAAGGAAGCCTTGCCCTACATTGCGGACACGGCGGTTACTCAACCTGCACCGTCCGATGGCTCCGCCTCATCGATGCCAGTGCGAGCCATTGCCGCAAAGAAGTCCGGAAATGCGCTTTCCCATACCGTGCGCCCCGGCGAATCGGCCTGGACCATTGCCCGCCGTTACGGCATGCAGCCGAAGCAGCTGCTGACCCGCAACGGCTTGCCCAGCAGCGCGGTCCTGCAACCCGGCATGGTCCTGCAGTTGGAGGGCGATGGCAGCGGAAACTAGCCGCGACGGCATGCGTGGCGACATATGCGGAGAGTCCGGCGGCGAAAGATGTCAAAATAGAGCCGTTGCTCAATCAGCGAGAGAATCCATGGGTTTCCTGCAAGGCAAGCGCGCACTCATCACCGGCATCGCCAGCGAACGTTCCATCGCCTCGGGCATCGCCGAAGCCATGCACCGCGAAGGCGCCGAACTGGCCTTCACCTACCAGAACGACCGACTCAAATCGCGCGTCGAGAAGGCCGCCGCCGAATACGGCAGCAGCATCGTCCTGCCGCTGGACGTGACCGACGACGCGCAGATCGCCGCGTGCTTCGAGCAGCTTGGGCAGCATTGGGATGGTTTCGACATCCTGGTCCACGCCATCGCCTTCGCCCCGCGCGAAGCCATCACCGGCGGTTTCCTGGACGGATTGACCCGCGAGAACTTCGCCCTGGCCCACGACATCTCGGCTTATTCGCTGGCGGCCCTGGCGAAAGCCGCGCGCCCGGCGATGCAGGGCCGCAATGGCGCCGTGCTCACGCTCAGCTACCTGGGTGCGGAACGTGCCCTGCAGAACTACAACGTCATGGGCGTGGCCAAGGCCAGCTTGGAGGCGACGGTCCGCTACCTGGCGCTGAACCTGGGGCCGGAAGGCATCCGCGTCAACGCGATTTCCGCCGGCCCGATCAAGACCCTCGCCGCCGCCGGCATCGGTGGTTTCCGCAACATCCTCGGCCATGTGGAAGCGTATTCGCCACTGCGCCGCACGGTGACCATCGAGGACGTCGGCAACGTCGGCGCGTTCCTCTGCTCGGACCTGGCCGCGGGCGTGACCGGTGAAGTGACCTATGTCGATGCCGGTTACAACATCCTGGGCATGACCGGGATCGGCGAAGAAGGCTGAAGACGCCTGTTTCGAATGCGGGGTTTCAGGAACATGCAGGACCCCGCAATGAAAAAAGCCCGGCAATGCCGGGCTTTTTTGTTGACCACCGGAAACCCTTGGTTACAGCTGGTTGCTTACAGTTGGTCTTCCCTGCGCGTGATCCGGTACTGCTTGCGCAATGCGGCGACGAACGCGTCGACCGCGGTGCCGCCCTCCATCTGCACCACCTGTTGCTGCAAGCTGGTGCGCTCCTCCGGCTTGATCTTGGACAGGTCGCCTTCGTTGACCTTGCTCACCACGAAAACCGCGTAGCCCCCGGTTTCCATCCTGGCCTTGCCGGTCGATACCTTGCCGGCAGCGGGCTTCTGCACGGCGAAAACCGCCGCGTTGATCTCCGGCGACGGCATCGGCGCGCCACGCGGCACGCCCGGCAGTTCGCCGGACTGCAGCTTGTCGGCCTTGGCGATCTCCTGCAGGGCCTCGCCCTTGGCGATACGGGCCAGGATCGCATCCGCCGCCGCTTCGGCGGCCTTGGCGTTGCGGTCGGCGCGGATCGCGGCGATCACCGCATCGCGCACCTGCGCCAGCGGTTGCGCCTGTTCCGGAGTGTGCTGGAGCACGCGGATCACCACGCTGTGCTTGGGCCCGATCTCTATCGGGTCGCTGGCCGTACCGTCCTGCACCAGCGCATCGGAGAACGCCGCACGCAGCACCGCCTGATTGGCAGCAATGCCCGACGCGGTCGCGCGCGAGAACGGCCCGATCCGCTGCACCGGCAAGCCGACCGTCTTGGCCGCGGGGCCGAGCGCGGTGGGATTCTTCAATACTTCATTGACCAGGCGCCCGGCCAGGTCGTTATAGGCACGCTCGCCATCGGCTTCGGCCTGCTCGCGGGCAAGCTCATCGTGCACTTCCTCGAAGGACTTGCCATGGCCTGGCTTGATCTCGCGCAGCTGCAGCACGTGGTAACCGAAGTCGGTCCTCACCGGATCGCTGATCTGCCCGTCCTGCATCGCGAAGAGCGCATCCTCGAACGGCTTGACCATGGTTCCGTCATGCGCCACCCAGGACAGGTCGCCACCGCCCGCCTTGGAACCGGCGTCATCGGAGTTGGCCTTGGCCAGCGCGGCGAAATCCGCGCCCGGCTGCCTGGCCTGCGCCGCCAGCGAAGCCGCTTTCTGCTCGGCAGCCTTCTGCGCCGCGGCATCGGCACCCGCGGGTACCGCGACAAGGATGTGCGAAACCAGGCGCTGCTCGGGGCTCATGAAACGCGATTTCTCGTTTTCATAACGCCTGCGCAGCGCAGCTTCGTCGGCCGGCGCAACGGTACTTGCCAAGGCCGAGCCATCGACGTCCACATATTCCAGCGTGATCGACTCGCCCTGCTTGAAATCGACCGCATGGCCGTCGTACCAGGCCTTGATCTGCGCGTCGGTCACAGGAGTGTCGTCGGCCGGCACTGGCGGCAGTGCGGCAATGGTGATGTCGCGGGTTTCGCCCAGCAGCCTGATCAGGCGATCGAGCTCCTTGCTGGTGGCGAAACCGGAATCGGCGATGCCCTGCGGGATCAACGCCAGCTGCAAGCGGTCGCGCTGGTCCTTCTGGAACTGGACCGGGCTCAATGCAGGCGTCTGCGTGGCCAGCATCTGCGTGTAGCGTGCGGCATCGAACTTACCATCCACCTGGAATGCCGGCTCGGCGGCGATGGTCTTCCGCACCGCCTCGTCGCTGACCTGGATGCCGGCACGCTTGCCGGCCAGTTGCAGGACCTTGCGATCGACCAGTTGGTCGAGCACCTTCAGCTTGTTTTCCGCAGTTTCAAAATTGCGTGGATCGAAATTGTCGCCCAGCGCCTGCCGCTGCTGCTGGCGGGCCTGCTCGAAACCGGCACGGAATTCGTCCTGGGTGACTTCCTCATGCTGCCAGAGCGTCGACAACGGCCACCAATGCGGTGCGGAATGCCACCAGGTCGGCGGAGCCTCGATCTTGGCCACCGCGTTATCGGAACCACCCCCCATGTATTCGTTCACGCCGACGAAGGCGAAGGGAACGATCAGCAGGCCGAGTACCGCGGTAGCGATCCAGCCGGAAGTCTTGTCGCGGAGTTTCTGCAGCATCGGAGAGTCAGGCCTGATTACGTAAGCCGGGCAGTTTAGCGCGCTTCGATCGATCCCAAAACTGAAACCGGGCCTGCGGCGGTGACGTGCGCGCCTGATCGCCTCGCCAGGCAGTGCCGACGGACCAGAAGGCCATTTGTGACGCCGGCATTCCAGGCTGAAGGGGCGTATGGCGCCAATATCCCCAAACAGAAAAAGCGCCTTGCAGCGCCGATACCCCACAAACAGAAAGGGCGCCTTGCGGCGCCCTTTCGGCTCAAATATGGCGGAGTGGACGGGACTCGAACCCGCGACCTCCGGCGTGACAGGCCAGCATTCTAACCAACTGAACTACCACTCCGCTTTGAAGAACTCTTTGCATCACCCGAAGGTGGTGGGTGCTGAGGGTTTCGAACCCCCGACCCTCTCCGTGTAAGGGAGACGCTCTACCGCTGAGCTAAGCACCCAAGTGCTGAGCCGATGCCAAAGCACCGGCGGTAGCCAGTTAGTTTACGGCATCCTTCAGGGCCTTACCAGCCTTGAATGCAGGATTTTTCGAAGCACCGATGTTGATGGTGTCCCCGGTCTTGGGGTTGCGCCCGGTACGGGCGGCGCGTTCGCGTACCTGGAAGGTACCGAAGCCCACCACGGTCACGCTGTCGCCCTTCTTCAGCGCCTTGGTGATGGAACCAATCACGGCGTCAACGGCACGGGCGGCGTCGGCCTTGCTCAGGTCGGCGCCTTCGGCAACGTGTTCGATCAAATCGGTTTTGTTCATGTAGAAACTCCCTGTGCGGCTATACCGCGGAATGAGTGATCGGATTTGCCCAGCGATGCAGTCTGGGGATCATCCGATGGGGTGTGCCGTGAAGCGCGTCATGGAATCGGCGCCAGCGGGTGACGCAGTTATACCAGCGACGAAAACCCCACGCAACCCGAAAAGCCAATAACGGCGCGGGTTTCGCGGGTTTTTCAGCACTTGTCCAAGGGCCGGATCAATGCTTGAGATCGGGCTGAACGGGTTCTTTTCCGGTTCCGCGCACGGGCAATTTTTCACCGCCCCCCGATGCCGCCGGCGTCAACGGCCGCTCGAGCGCGAGGTCCAGCACTTCATCGATCCAGCGCACCGGCACGATCTTCATCCCTTGGGTGACGTTGGCGGGAATGTCGGCGAGATCCTTGCGGTTCTCCTCCGGGATGATCACGGTGGTGATGCCGCCGCGGATCGCGGCCAGCAGCTTCTCCTTGAGCCCGCCGATCGCCGACACGCGCCCGCGCAGGGTGATCTCGCCGGTCATGGCGACGTTGGCCCGCACCGGATTCTTGGTCAGCGTGGAGACCAGGGCAGTGGCCATGGCGATACCCGCGCTCGGGCCATCCTTGGGCGTGGCGCCGTCGGGCACGTGCAGGTGCACGTCCTGCTTCTGCAGGAAATCGGTGTCGATGCCCAGGCTTTCGGCACGGGAGCGCACGACCGAGAGAGCCGCCGATGCGGACTCCTTCATCACGTCGCCCAACTGGCCAGTCAGGGTCAGCCCGCCCTTGCCGGGCACCAGGCTCACTTCGATCTGCAGCAGGTCGCCACCGACTTCGGTCCAGGCCAGGCCGGTCACCAGGCCGATCTCGTTCTGCTCCTCGGCGCGGCCGTAGTCGAAGCGACGCACGCCCTGGTATTTCTCCAGGTTCTTCGAGGTGACGCTGATCGCAGCGGCCTTGCCCTTCTTCTTCGGTTGCGGGCCAGCCAATGCGATCTCCTTCACCACCTTGCGGCAGATCTTGGCGATCTCGCGCTCCAGGTTGCGCACCCCGGATTCACGCGTGTAGTAGCGCACGATGTCGCGGATCGCGCCTTCGGCGATCTTCAGCTCCTCGGGCTTCAGGCCGTTGGCCTTGAGCTGCTTGGGAACGAGATAGCGTTCGGCGATGTTGAGTTTTTCTTCCTCGGTGTAGCCGGGGATGCGGATCACTTCCATGCGGTCCAGCAGCGGGCCGGGGATGTTGAGCGTATTGGACGTGGCCACGAACATGACTTCGGACAGGTCCAGGTCGACTTCCAGGTAATGGTCGTTGAACGTGTTGTTCTGCTCCGGATCCAGCACTTCCAGCAATGCGGAAGACGGATCGCCGCGGAAATCCATCGACATCTTGTCGATTTCGTCCAGCAGGAACAGCGGGTTCTTGCTGCCGGTCTTGTTGAGGTTCTGCACGATGCGCCCGGGCATGGAACCGACATAGGTACGACGATGGCCACGGATCTCGGCCTCGTCACGCACGCCGCCCAGCGACATGCGCACGAACTTGCGGTTGGTGGCCCTGGCAATGCTCTGCCCCAACGAAGTCTTGCCCACGCCCGGCGGCCCCACCAGGCACAGGATCGCGCCCTTCATCTTGGTCACGCGCGATTGCACGGCGAGGTATTCCAGGATGCGTTCCTTGACCTTGTCCAGGCCGTAGTGATCGGCGTCCAGCGTGTCCTGCGCGACCTTCAGGTCCTTGCGCACCTTGGTGCGCTTCTTCCACGGCACGCCAAGCAGCCAGTCCAGGTAGTTGCGCACCACCGCGGCCTCGGCGGACATCGGCGACATCTGCTTCAGCTTGTTGAGCTCGTTCTTGGCCTTGGTCTCCACGGCCTTGGGCATGCCCGCGGCAGCGACCTTGCGGGCCAGGTCTTCCAGTTCATTGGGCGCGTCGTCCAGTTCGCCCAACTCCTTCTGGATCGCCTTCATCTGCTCGTTGAGGTAGTACTCGCGCTGGCTCTTCTCCATCTGCGACTTGACCCGGCCGCGGATGCGTTTTTCCAGCTGCTGCACATCGATCTCGCCGTCGACGAAACCCACCAGCAGTTCGAGACGATCGCCGATCTCCAGTGTTTCCAGCAATCGCTGCTTGTCGCTCAGGCGCACGCCCAGGTGCGCGGCGATGGTATCGGCCAGGCGGCTGGGTTCGTCGATGCCGGCGAGCGTCTGCAACAGCTCCGGCGGCAACTTGCGGTTGGTCTTGACGTACTGCTCGAACAGGCCCATCAGCGAACGCGCCACCGCCTCGACTTCGCGCCCTTCGCGGATATCGCTGGAATCGATCTCCGTGCCACGCCCATACAGCGAACCGTCGCGCTCGCTCACTTCGCTGACATCGACGCGCGCCGTGCCTTCGACCAGCACCTTGATGGTGCCATCGGGGAGCTTCAGCAACTGCAGCACCTGGGCAAGGGTGCCGATCGAATACAGATCGGCGGCGGTCGGGTCATCGGTTTCTGCCGATTTCTGCGCCAGCAGCAGGATGCGCTTGTCCGCTTCCATCGCCTGCTCAAGCGCGCGCATGGATTTGTCGCGTCCGACGAACAGCGGAATGACCATGTGCGGGAAGACGACGACATCACGCAGTGGCAGGACCGGCAGGTCGAGGAATTCGGATTCGGAACGGGCCATGGGGGCTCCAGAAGATTGCGGACAAGGCGGTGCAAGGCACCATGGCCCCGTTATGGGGCCATCCGCGAAGGGATGCAATAGGAAACCCGGAAGCCGTTGCGGTTCAACGGCTTGGGTGACTTACTCGGCGGCCGCGACCTTGGCTTGCGGCGGCACGTTCTGGTAGATCAGGTACGGTTCGGACTTGTGTTCGATCACCGATTCGTCCACCACTACCTTGCCGACGTTTTCCAGCGACGGCAGGTCGTACATCGTGTCCAGCAGCACCGATTCGACGATGGTGCGCAGGCCGCGCGCGCCGGTCTTGCGCTTGAGCGCCTTGCGCGCGATCGCAGACAGCGCGTCGGGACGGAATTCCAGTTCCACGCCTTCCATGTCGAACAGTTTCTTGAACTGCTTGGTGATGGCGTTCTTGGGCTCGGTCAGGATCTTGATCAGGGCCGGTTCGTCCAGCTCTTCCAGGGTAGCGACCACCGGCAGGCGGCCGACGAATTCCGGGATCAGGCCGAACTTGATCAGGTCCTCGGGCTCGACTTCCGACAGCACCTTGCCCATCTCGGCCTTGATCGTGGAACTCTTGATCTTCGAGCCGAAACCGATGCCGCTGGCCTCGGTGGAGCGCTGCTGGATGATCTTGTCGAGGCCTGCGAACGCGCCGCCACAAATGAACAGGATGTTCTTGGTGTCCACCTGCAGGAATTCTTGCTGCGGGTGCTTGCGTCCGCCCTGCGGCGGCACGCTGGCCACGGTGCCTTCGATCAACTTGAGCAACGCCTGCTGCACGCCTTCGCCGGACACGTCGCGGGTGATCGACGGGTTCTCGCTCTTGCGCGAGATCTTGTCGATCTCGTCGATGTAGACGATGCCCTGCTGCGCCTTTTCGACGTCGTAGTCGCACTTCTGCAGCAGCTTCTGGATGATGTTCTCGACGTCCTCGCCCACGTAACCGGCTTCGGTCAGGGTGGTCGCGTCGGCGATGGTGAACGGCACGTTGAGCAGGCGCGCGAGCGTTTCGGCCAGCAGAGTCTTGCCCGAACCGGTCGGACCGGCAAGCAGGATGTTGGACTTGGCCAGTTCGACCTCGTCGTTCTTGCTGCGGCTCTCGATGCGCTTGTAGTGGTTGTACACGGCCACGGCGAGCGTGCGCTTGGCGCGCTGCTGGCCGATCACGTACTGGTCCAGCACTTCCAGGATCTCGCGCGGCTTCGGCAGGCTGCTGCGTGCGGACTGCGCCTTTTCCTCGAGCTCCTCGCGGATGATGTCGTTGCACAGCTCCACGCATTCATCGCAGATGAACACGCTCGGGCCCGCGATCAACTTGCGGACTTCGTGCTGGCTTTTGCCGCAGAACGAACAGTAGAGGATCTTGTTGCTGTCGCCGGAACGGCTTTGCCGGTCTTCGCTCATGCTTCGGTTGTCCAGTCACCCGACCCGTCGAGCGGGTGTTCGGTTTGAGAATAGCAGTTCCGGCCGCGCGATGTGGGCACAGGCCGGAAATGGGTGGAAACGTTATATCCCGGGGCTTTCAGCGGCTCTGCCAACGTGATCAACCAGCCTGGATGGAGTCTTCCGGACGGCGTTCCAGGACCTGGTCGACCAGGCCGTAGGCCACGGCATCGGCGGCGCTCTTGAAATTGTCGCGTTCGGTATCCCGGGCGATGGTTTCCAGCGACTGGCCGGTGTGCTTGGCCATGATCTCGTTCAGGCGCTGGCGCATCGCCAGGATTTCACGTGCCTGGATGTCGATGTCCGTGGCCTGGCCCTGGGAACCGCCCGACGGCTGGTGGATCATCACCCGCGAATTGGGCAGCGCATAACGCTTGCCCGCCGCACCGGCTGACAGCAACAACGCGCCCATGCTGCAGGCCTGGCCGACGCAGATGGTGCTCACGTCCGGCTTGATGTACTGCATGGTGTCGTAGATGGCCATGCCGGCGGTGACCACGCCACCCGGCGAGTTGATGTAGAAACTGATGTCCTTTTCGGGATTCTCGGCTTCCAGGAACAGCATCTGCGCGACGATGACATTGGAGACGTGGTCATCGACCCCACCGACCAGGAAGATCACGCGTTCCTTCAGCAGACGCGAATAGATGTCGTAGGCCCGTTCGCCGCGGCTGGTCTGTTCGACCACCATCGGGACCAGGTTCAGTGCTTGGGGCTGGATATTGCTCATGGGGATATTGCTCATAGAGATACCGGGACCTGGTTGAGGGTGGGAAAGCCCGGATGCATGCATCCGGGCCTTGACTGGCCTGCTTACTGGCGGATGGCTTCCTGGAAGGACAGCGCCTGCTCGGTGTGCTGGGCGCGCTCGGCGATCCAGTCGATCACCTGCTCTTCCATCACGCGATTCTGCAGCCCACTCATCAACTGGGGATCGTTGCGGTACAACTCAATGACCTGCTCGGGTTCTTCGTAGGTCGAGGCGATCAGGCGCAGCGTCTCGTTCAGGCGCTTGGAATCCAGCCGTAGCTGGTTGCTGCGCGCGACCTCGCCGACCAGCAGGCCGACGAGAACCCGCTTGCGGGCAGGATCCATGAATCCCTGGTGGGCATCCGCCGGGACCTGCACGGTCTGGCCGTTGCGCTTGGCCTGCTCCACGGTCTGCTGGACCATCGCCCGGGCCTCGTTCTCGACCAGGCGCGGCGGCATTTCCACATGCGAATAGGCGGCGATCAGCTGTTCGCCCACTTCGCGGCGCAAGCGGGTCATCAAGGCACCCTTGAGTTCGCGCTCCAAGTTGCTGCGGATATCGCCGCGGAACTGCTCCAGGTCGCCGCCCTTCACGCCGAAACTCCTGGCGAATTCCTTGTCCACTTCCGGCATCACCGACTCGGAAACCTCGGTGGCCTTCAGGTACACATGCACCTGGCGACCTGCCAGCTGCGACACGCGCCAGTCGGCCGGGAAATCGACGGTGATGTCCTTTTCCTCGCCCTTGGACATGCCCACCAGCGCATCCTCGATGCCGCTGTACATGACCCCGGAACCGATCAAGGTGGCACCCTTCTCGACGCCTTCGGCGGGCAGGCGCTCGTCGCCTGCCTGCGACCAGGTTTCCAGGGCCACGCGGTCGCCCTGCTGGGCGGCACGCGATACCGGCTGGAACGTGCGGCGCTGCAGGCGCAGGTTCTCGATCATCTGGTCGATGTCGGCGTCGGTGACTTCGGCCGTGTGCCGGGTCACGTTGAGCTTGGACATGTCGACATCGCCGAAATCCGGCACCACTTCGAACGTGGCCACCCACTCCAGCTCACCGGTACCAGCCGGCTCCAGGCGCGGGTTGCCGGCCAGCTGCAGCGACTGCTCGCGCACCGCCGAATCGAAGGTCTCGCGCAGCAAGCCGTTCAGGGCTTCGCTGCGGACCTGCTGGCCATAACGCTGTTCGATCACTTTCTGCGGCACCTTGCCTGGGCGGAAACCCTTGATGCGCGCGGTGCGGGCCAGCTCGCGCAGGCGGCCGCCGATGTGGGTGTCCAGGCGCTCGGCCGGAAGGGTGAAGCTCATGCGGCGCTCGAGGTTGCCGAGCGATTCGACGGAAACTTGCATATCCACTGACTCCTGCGGCCACGGGAAGGCCCGCGACACTGATGTTGATGATCTGGTTGGCGGAGGGCGCGCAGTCTCAGGACTGGCGCGACACCGGCGCAACGCAATAGTTTCGCCGATTACGGGGCCCGCTGCCAGCCGGAAGTGGGCTTTGTGGCCGAAAACGCTCGGCACCTGGGGAACAAGGCGCGCCGCGGCGCGGTGCGAAAGGCGGGACTCGAACCCGCACGGGGGTTACCCGTCAGAACCTAAATCTGGTGCGTCTACCAATTCCGCCACTTTCGCTGGTCCATCGCCATTGTATCCGCCGACCGGGCTACCGGTCTCTCCGGCAACAAAAAAAAGCGCCCGGGGTGACCGGGCGCTTCGGGTTTGGTGGGCTGTGAAGGATTCGAACCTTCGACCTATTGATTAAGAGTCAATTTTTGCAGCCCGCCACCATTGACCCGGGCAAGCGTGTCCCCTAGAAAATGTGCGTAATCGCCTGTATTTACTGTTGACATTGTGTCCGCATAGTTTCAGGATCGTTTCTAACGAGATGGGGACACGGTGAGGACATGGCGAATTTGACGGACGCAGCGGTTCGCAAGCTTGAGGCTCCGGCCAAGGGCATCCGCACGCTCTACGAAGGCGCAGGATTCGGCGTTCGCGTCACTGCCAGCGGCGCCAAGTCTTTCGTGCTGCGCTATCGCATCGGCAAACTGCAGCGGCTCTACACGATCGGCCCGTATCCCGACTACAGCGTCGCCGCCGCGCGCGAGGAGGCCGGCACACTGCGAGTGCAGATTCGCAAGGGCGCGGATCCCCTCGCCGCTCGCCAGCACAAGCGCCAGGCCGAGACCATGGACGAGTTGGGCGAGCTCTACATCGACGAGCACGCCAAGCCGCACAAGCGCACTTGGCGCACCGACGAGCGCCGGATCGACAAGTACGTGCTGCCTGCCATGAAAGGCCGGCGCATTGAGGACATCACGCGCCGCGATGTCGCCGCGCTGGTGGCCAGGGTCGCCAAGACCGCGCCCATCGAGGCCAACCGCCTGCTGGCGCTGGTCCGCAAGATGTTTTCGTTTGCCGTGGACCGCGACCTGATCCAGACGCACCCCTGCCTTCGTATGAGCGCGCCGTCTGCCGAGTCGCCCGGCTCCCGCGCGCTGATGTCGCCTGCAGAGATCAAAGCGTTCTGGGAGGCAACTGCAGCCGACAGCCGCGAGCATCGCGCCTTGCGCTTACTGTTGCTGACCGGGGCGCGCGTGTCCGAGGTCGCAGAGCTGCCTTGGTCGGAGATCGACCTGGACGCCGGCGAGTGGGCTCTGCCCGCGGCGCGGCACAAGGGCAAGCGCGATCACCTGGTGCCCTTGCCGGCGGATGCCGTGGCCGTCCTGCCTGAACGGCCCGACGAGGGCGGTTATGTGTTCGCCGGCCGCATGGGGGCGCCGATGCGCGCCAAGCGGGTGGAGAACGCCTTGCACGCCCTGACCCCTGCCCTCGCCAAGCATGGCGTTGCGCCGCTCACCCCGCACGCACTGCGCCGCACGGTCGAGACCGGCATGGCGAGCATCGGCGTGGCCAAGGAGTACCGCGACCGCGTGCTGGGCCACAAGGATGCCAGCGTGGGCGGCGTGCACTACAACAAGCACGACTACAAATCAGAAAAACGCAGCGCGCTCGAGGCCTGGGCGCGTCACGTTCGCAAGGCAATCGGCGACCAGGCCGACAACATCATTCCCTTTACGGCGAAAGCCGGATAACGCCCGCGAACCGATGCGCAAACATCGGCCGCGGACTTCCACCACCGTTCCACTGGAGAACAGCAATGGC
>JBOHXX010000012.1:0-21984 GCA_050737675.1 Pseudoxanthomonas sp. | reverse complement strand
GTTCTTGGTCAGGCTGCCGCCCAGGCCGGCGAGCTGCCTGAAATCCGCTTCGCCCGATTTCGCGCCCTCGTTGTTGGTGATGCTGGCCACGACCACGCCACCCGGCGCGCATAGCGCCATGGCGCGTGCGAACAAGGCCCGCGCCTCTTCGCGCTGCCGCGGCGGCAGGACCAGCACCAGCGGATAGCGCACGCCGGACGTGGATGCGTCGGCGATCACCTGCAGGCCGCCGCGCTCCAGCTCGTCGGCGAATGGCTTGTAGCTCTGTTCGCATACCAGTTGTTCGTGCGGGAACTGGCGCATCGCCGCGCCTTCACGCGCACGCAGGAACAGTACCGGGCCCTGCGGCCACGACAACGAGGGAGTGGAAAACGGCAGGAACAGCGAATCGAGCGCAGGATCGGAAATGGTGGCGGCCAAGAGGCTTCACGAATAGGGGAACAGGCGGGGATTCTACCCGGGGACGTGCTTCCGGCCCCTCACCCGGCCCCGGATGTTTTAGTCGGGGGCCGGGCGAGGGGTCTGTGTCGCCCTCGCGATCTCATCCAATACAGAATCGGTATCGCACAACACCTCATCATCCCAGAACCGCAGTACCCGATACCCCATCCGCTCCAAGTACAAAGTCCGCAACCCGTCGGCATGCTGTTGCGCCGGCTCAAGATACTGGCTGCCATCCAGCTCGATGATCAATCCGATCTCCAGGCACACGAAATCCAGATAGAACGGTCCGACCCTATGTTGTCTGCGGAACTTGCACTCGTGCAGACGACGGTTCCGAAGACACTGCCAGACCAGGAATTCCGCATCCGTCTGCTGGCAACGCAACGCCCTTTCCTTGCCGTGATCCTGCTTTCCACGCATGACTGCCCTCCTTGGCCGATGCAGGCAAGGTTAGGCAACCGGATTGGGGTCGACTATCGGGAAAACTCGCGCGCAACTGTAGGTGCATACCCCTCACCCAGCCCACGACTAAACCATTCGAGGGCAGGCCCTGTCGGCCGCCCTCGCCCCGCAAGCGGGGCGAGGGACGCGAGATTCAGCCCTGCAACTCCCGCAACGTCACCGACGGCGGCGCATCCAGCACGCGCCGCGTGGCGAACAGTCCTGCGACCAGCGCGGCCAGCATGCCAAGGCCGCCACCGATCGCGGCAAGCGACCAGTTCGCCTTCCATGGCAGGTCGAACACCTGCTCGGCGATCACCCCGGACAACACCGACGCGGCGATGGCCGCGACCAGGCCGGACAGCAGGCCGATCGCCGCGAATTCCGATACCTGCGCCAGGCGCAATTGACGGCGGCTGCCGCCGAGCACGCGCATCACCCCGCCTTCCAGCAGGCGCTCGTCCTGGCTGGCGCTGACCGCCGCGAGCAGGACCAGCACTCCGGCGGCGAGCGAGAACCAGAACACCACCTGCACCACCGTCGAGACCTGGTCGGCGGTGCTGCGCACCTGCTTTAAAACCGCATCGACATCGATCACCGAAAGGTTGGGGAAGCGATCAACCAGTTGCGCGGTGAAGCGCGACTGTCCCGGCGGAACACTGACTGCGGTGATGTAGCTGGCGGGATAGCCCTGCATCGAACCGGGCGAGGCGATGACGAAGAAGTTGGGGCGGAAGCTTTCCCAATCGACGCTGCGCAGGCTGGTGATTTTTCCCGCGAAAGGCTGGCCGGCAATGTCGAAGGCGACACGGTCGCCTATCTTCCAGCCCAGTTGCTCGGCGAATCGCTCCTCCACCGACAATTCCGGCGCCGTCGGCGTGCGCCCGTTCCAGAATTCCCCAGCGGTGACCTTGTTGTCGTCGCGCAACGTGGCCGCAGTGGACAGGTTGAACTCGCGTTCGGCGCGACGTTTGGCTTCCGCGTCGTCCGCATAATCGGCTCCGCTGGTCGGCTTGTCGTTGAGCGACACCAAACGCCCACGAATCATCGGGAACAACGTGGGCGCAGCGATCTTCTGTTCGGCCATGAACGCGTTGACATCGGCCTGCTGGTCTTCCTGCACGTTGATGATGAAACGGTTGGGCGCGTTCTCGGCCAGCGACAACTGCCAGCGGTCGAGCAGATCGGTGCGTACGAAGGTGAGCAGCAGCAATGCCATCAAGCCGAGGCCCAACGCCGACACCTGGGCCACGCTGGTGCCGGCACGGCGACTCACGTTGGCCAGTCCGTAACGCAGGCTGCCGCGCAGGCGCGAACGCAGGCGACGCACCAGCAGGATCATCAACCAGGCCAGCAACGCCAGCACGCCGAGCGTGGCCAGGATGCCGAGCAGCATTGCCGTACCCAAAGTTGCAGAGCCTGCCTTCCACCAAAGCAAGGCGCCCAGCCCGACGAAACCGGTCAACGCGACCAGCCACGCACTGGGCTCGGTGGGATCCAGGTCGCGACGCAGCACGCGCAAGGCGGGCACGCGGCGCAGCGCCAGCACCGGCGGTGCACCGAAGGCGAGCAGTACGATCATGCCGACGCCGTAGCCCTGCAGCGCCGGCAACCAACCCGCGGGAGGAATGGAGATCTTCATTTCCGCCTGCAGCCAGCTGCCGATCGCCCATTGCAGGCCGAAGGCGATCAATACGCCGACCGTGCACGCGATCAGGCCCAGCAGCATCAGTTCGCCGACGTGGATGCCGACCAGGGTGCGCTGGTTGGCGCCGAGGCAACGCATCACCGCTGTGCCGGAAAGATGGCGTTCGCTGTGGCGGCGCGCAGCCATGGCCACCGCCACCGCGGCGAGCACGACCGAGACCAGCGCGGCGAGGCCGAGGAAGCGACCGGCACGGTCCAGCGAAGAACGTATCTCCGGGCGCGCGTCCTGGATCGTTTCCAGCCTTTGTCCGCGTGCGAGCGCGGGGCGTGCGGCGGTGGTGAAACGCTCGACCGCGGCAGCATCGCCGGCCACGATCAGGCGATAGCCCAGGCGACTGCCTTCCTGCACCAGTCCGGTCGCGGGCAGGTCGGCGAGGTTGAGGAAAGCCTTGGGTGCGACATTGAAATAATCCAGCGAGGCGTCGGGTTCCTGCACTACCAGCGCGACCAGGCGCAGCTTGGAATCGCCGATGCCGATCATGTCGCCGATCTTCGCATCGAGGGTTTCGGCGCCGGCCTGGGTCATCCATAACGTGCCGGGCGCGGGAATGCCCTGGGCGTCGTGTTCGACGCTACCCGGCCGGTCGATGAGTCGGAAAGCGCCGCGCAACGGAAAGCCTTCGCCCAGCGCACGCAAGTCGCCGAGGCGAAGCTGCTCGCCGGCACGGATCATGCTGTCCAGGCTCAGGGTTTCCGCGCGACGCAGTCCCTCGGCATTGGCCGCGTTGCGAATGGCGCCGGTGATCGGCGCATCGCCGCGCACCACCACGTCGCCGCCGAGCAGGCGGTTGGCCTCGATGGCCAGGGCACGCTCGGCGCGGTCGGTGACGAAGCCGACCGCGGTGACCGCGACCACCGCCAGCACCAATGCGGCGAACAGGATGCGGATGTCGCCCGCGGCCACGTCGCGCAGCAGTTGCCGCCACGCCATCCGCAGCGTCTTCATGCAGCCGCGCCTTCGCCAACCAGCTTGCCGCTATCCAATCGCAGGATACGGCCGCAGCGTCCGGCCAGGTGTTCGTCGTGGGTCACCAGCACCAGCGTGGTGCCGGCTTCCGCATTCAAGGCGAACAGCAGTTCGATGATCGCCTGGCCGGTATGCGTGTCGAGATTGCCGGTGGGTTCATCGGCGAACAGCAGCGATGGCCGGGTCACGAAAGCGCGTGCCAGGGCCACGCGTTGCTGCTCGCCGCCGGAGAGCTGGCGCGGATAGTGATCGAGGCGCTCGGCCAGACCGACTTTCCCGAGTATCTGCCGCGCCGGGGTTTCCGCATCGGCATCGCCGCGCAATTCCAGCGGCAGCATCACGTTCTCCAGCGCGGTCAGCGACGGCAGCAACTGGAAACTCTGGAATACGAAGCCGACCTTTTCGCCACGCACGCGGGCGCGTCCGTCTTCGTCCAGGCGCGAAAGCGTTTCGCCATCCAGGACCACGCTGCCGTCGCTGGGCGTGTCCAGTCCCGCGAGCAGCGACAGCAGCGTGCTCTTGCCGGAACCGGACGCGCCGACGATCGCGACCGTATCGCCATGGCCGATCTCGAAGCCGACCCCCTCGAGGATGGTCAGCTCACCGGAAGGCAGCGATACCCGCTTGCCCAGCGCGTTGACCTGCAATGCAGGTCGCAGTTTCGGCTGCGCGACTTCAGCGCGCAGTTCGGTGGTATCGGCCATGATGGTCCTTGGATTGCATCGGAGACGTGGGATGTCATTAGCTTATGCGGGCTGGCGGGGCCGGGTTCAATGTGCCATTGGTCTTGTGCTCATGGCATTGGCGATGCTGGCGCCATCGGTATCGGCCCAGACCACGGCGGCGAAAGCCGCGGCCACGAAGCCCCAACGCACTGTTCTGGTGATGGGCGATTCGCTCTCCGCCGCCTACGGCCTAAGCGCATCGCAGGGCTGGGTCGCGCTGACCGCGGACCGCATCACCAGGACACGGCCGGGCTGGCGCGTGGTCAATGCCAGCATCAGCGGCGAAACCACCGCCGGCGGCGTATCGCGGATTGCCGCCGAACTGAAGCGCACGCGCCCGGCGGTGGTGGTGATCGAACTGGGCGCCAACGACGGCCTGCGCGGGCTGCCGCTGGCCCAGACCCGCGCCAACCTGGAACGCATGGTCAAGCTGTCGCAGGCCTCCGGCGCCGAGGTGCTGCTCATCGGCATGCGCATGCCGCCGAACCTGGGCCGCGATTACACCCAGGGCTTCGAACGCAATTTCAGCGAGTTGTCGAAACTGCACAAGACCGCGTTCCTGCCGTTCCTGCTGGAACCCATCGCACTGGACCGCGCCAATTTCCAGGCGGACAACCTGCATCCCGTCGCCACTGCGCAGCCGAAGCTGCGCGACCATGTGTGGAAATCGCTGGCTCCGTTGCTGGAGTGAAGCTCCCACCGGCAGGATCGCGCGATCTTCCTCACGCGCACTTGCCGACATCACAACAAGAGTTTCATACAACCACAACAACGCTTTTGCCATGCTCCGCCGCATTCGATAGCTTCCTTTCCCAGGAGAAAAGAGATGCGTGCCTTGTTCATCGGTGGCGTGGTCGACAACAGCGAAATGGACCTGGACGGCAACCAGCCGCCGGTGCATTACCCGGAAAACAGCGGCAGTGGTCGTCCTCGCTACCGCCTGCACCTGGTCGGGCAACGCGATGACGGCAGCATCGCCTATGCGGTCTACGGCGCCCCCGACCTGGCCGACCAGGAAGTGCAACGCGTGGCCGATGAGCGTGGCTACGCAAGGCGCTTCGAGGCCATTTCGGCTGCGGTGCATTAGCAGCAGTCGCATCACCCGCGACGGGGTAGGAATTCCCCTACATCACGAGGCGGCATCTACCTAGTGCGCTTTCGGTCACGCGAGACCACCCTGCTCCTGCGCCCCGGCATGGTTCTGCCGGGACCCGGGAGGAGTCGCGATGCATCGTTTGATGTTCACCATAGTTTCCGCAAGCACCGGTTGGCAGTTGTTCGAAGGCAGCGAAGGACGCCAGTGGTTCACCTGCCGCGACCATGCGCTGGAGACCGCAGGCCTGATGGCCGCCTCGCTACACGAGCACCACGGCATACCGACCGCGGTGATCGTGGACATGGCTGGTTGCGAATCGGTGATGCTGGCCTGCCACGGGTAGGAAAGGCCTGATCAATCGATCCCGTTCCAGGGATCGTGACTGCTGCATGAAATTGTTCGGAGTTCCCTTGCTTGGGAATCCGGCGATCTTCCGCAACAATCGAGCGACTCAGGCCGCTCCCGGTGCGGAAATCCCCGACAACTGCCGCAAGGCCTGTTCGAACAGCTCCACCGGTTGCCCGCCCTGGATCAAATGACGATCGTTGAAGATCACCGAGGGCACCGCAGTGATGCCCTGGCTGGCGTAGAAGCTTTCCTGCTGGCGTACCGCTTCGACGAATTCCTCGCTTGCGAGTATCTGTCGCGCACGTTCCCCATCCAGGCCCGCTTCCACGGCCAGCTTGGCCAGGGTGTCCGCGGAGGAAACATCCTCGCCCTCGGTGAAGTAGGCGCGCAACAACGCATGCTTGAGCGCGAGCTGGCGTTGCTGCCCTTCCAGCCCGGCCCAGTGCAGCAGGCGGTGCGCGTCGAAGGTGTTGTAGACATGGCGGCGCCGGTCCATCCGGAACTCGAAGCCCAGGGCCGCGCCGCGCGCGCGGATCGCTTCGCCGTTCTGCGCCGCCTGTTCGGCGCTGATCCCGTATTTGCGGGTCAGGTGCTCGACCGCGTCCTCGCCTTCGGCCGGCATCTGCGGATTCAGCTCGAACGGCTGGAAATGCAATTCGACCTGCAGGTCCCCACCGACGCGCGACATCGCCTCTTCCAGCGACTTCAAGCCCACCGCGCACCAGGGGCAGGCGACATCGGAAACGAAATCGATCTTGATCGGAATGGACATGGGAACCGCACCCGGAATCTGGCGGCATAGCCGCGACAACCCCTACATTGGGGCCGAAACGCGAGGATCAATCGCGGTCCGGCTGCGGGTCGGGCTGAATACGGCCCAGGAGCGGGTGGCCGCTGTCGCCATGGCCTGCGTTTATCAAGACGATGGCGTGTCCTGCCTGGCAGGCGATGCCCCGATGCCACAAGCGTCCTCGTCGTCGCTTGCGCATCACCCGGGAGGGGCGGTCCAGGCCGCCCCTCTTTTTCATGCGCCTGCTTTTCCTGTGCCGGCTGCTCCTGGGTTTCTCTCAGGCGATGGCTGTCATGAAACTGGCATGCCGCCTGCGTAACTTCATTGTCACCAGACTGACTTGAAGGCCGGGCCCGGTTCCGCATGCTCGTTCCCATCACCGAGACCCCTTCCTTCAGTGCCCTGCAGTGCCTGGTCTGGGCTTTTGCCTTTTCGGCGGACGGCAGCGCCCATGGCCTGGATGTGGAAAGGCTCGATGCCGGGAAACTGGCCGAAGCGCGCAGGGACCATGCCTGGCTGTGGCTGCATTTCAACAGCAGCGACGCGCGCACCGCCCAGGCCATCGCCCAGCTCGGCCTGCCAGAAACCGCAGGCGAAGCCTTGTTGTCGCACGACACCCACGTCAGCCTACAACTGCAAGGCGAGACGGCTTTCGGCGTGTTCGTGGACTGGTGCCACGAACGCGGCAGCGATCACAGCCGGCAATCGTTCGCGCGCAGCGACAAGCAGGTGGGCTGGCTGCATTTCGCCCTGGCCGATGGCCTGGTCGTCACTTCCCGGCGCCAGGCCCTGCGTTCGGTCGAGCAGGTGCGCCAGCACCTGTGCGCCGGCGTGCGCTTCGATTCGGCGACCGAAGTGCTGGAAGCGATCGTCGAGCAGTTCGCCGCCTCGGTGGCCCATGCCACCCTGGAACTCGGCGAGGAGCTGGACCATATCGAGGACCGCGTGCTCGCCGACCGGATTGGCGAGGAACGCCGCGACCTCGCCCTGTTGCGGCGCCAGGCCGTGCACATGCACCGGCCGCTGACCGCGCTGCGGCGGGTGTTGAGGCAGTTCGAACAGCGCTATGCCACGCATGCCGACCATGCGTTGTTGCCGGCCGCGACTCGGCTTTCTCAGCGCTTCGACGAGCTGGACAGCGACGTGGCCACCCTGCACGAACGCGCGCGCCTGCTGCAGGACGAAGTGGCGGCCAAGCTGGCCGAACAGACCAATCGCCATCTGTTCGTGCTGTCGGTGGTCACCGCGCTGCTGCTGCCACCCACGCTGATCGTCGGCGCATTCGGCATGAACATGGGCAACCTGCCATTGATGCACAGCCCGCATGGCTTCGGCATCGCCGTCGGGCTGTGCCTGGCCTCCAGCGTCATCGTGTACCTGTTGCTGCGCCGGTTCGGAGTCGGTCGCGAGTAAGGTGGGAGAAGCTGCTTTCCCCACCTCGCCCATTCATTCGCCAGGCAGGCTGTACTCGAAGTCGTAATAGTGCCGGCCATCCTCGATGCGGATGCCGAGCGTGCCAGCGAGGCCCATGAGCTGGCCGGTGCCGGTATCGGGCACCACCTCGATCACCAGGCTTTGCGCCTCCTTCGTCATCACGCCCTTGTGCACCAGGGCAAAACTGCCCTCGCGTCCATGCAGGCTTCCGCTGACCCGCTCGATGGCGACATAGGCCGCGGAAGCCGGCACATCGCTGCGCGCGGCCAGCATCTCGCCCTTGCCGCTGGCTTCCAGGTCGCCACTGAAGCGCTTGTCCAGCGACATCCGGCCCAGGCTGGAGCCTTCGGCGACATCACCGTCGCCCTGCGGCTGCATTTTTACTTCGAAGGTACCGGTGGCTTGTCGGGTCATGGCAGTTCTTGACGGCATGGGAATGAAGGCATGGAAACATGGTCCTCGCGCCCCCATCTGAGGTCAATGGACAGACGCCCGCGTTCGCACTCGGCGAATGCACCGTCGCACACACTGTTGACCTTCCGCCACCGGAGCCCGCCATGAGCGCATTCGACCTGACCCCACCCAGCCCCGCCCAGCGCCAGCAACTGATCGACGGCCTCAACGGCGAAGAACGCCGCGTGCTGCTGGAACACGGCACCGAGGCCGCATTCTGCGGGGTATTCCTCGACAACAAGCTCGAAGGCGTCTACACCTGCCGCCTGTGCGGATTGCCGTTGTTCCGTTCCAGCGCCAAGTTCGATTCCGGCACCGGCTGGCCGAGCTTCTTCCAGCCTTACGACGACTCGCACGTGAAGACGATCCGCGACACCAGCTACGGCATGATCCGGACCGAGATCGTGTGCGCGCGTTGCGACAGCCACCTGGGCCACGTGTTCCCGGATGGCCCGCCCCCGACCGGGGAGCGCCACTGCCTGAATTCGGTCTCGCTGGGCTTCGTCGAACAGGGCGCGCCGCTATCGGATCCGCTGCAACGGGGCGGTGCCGAAGCGGGCACGGCCGACTGAGCTCCCGGTTATCGATTGCATGAATATGCAGCAAACGGAAATGCGACGATCCCGCCGCTTGCCGCGTAATGCAGGTTCGCGGGAGCAGAATCATGCTCCCGCCCCCACCGGAGACCCGTCATGAAACTCGCTCCCCTGCTCTCAGGCACCGTGTTCGCAGGCATCGTGCTGGCCTTGCTGGTCGCCGGCCCGGTCGCAGCCAAGTCGCGCAATGTCACCGATGCCGATGCGCCGCGCAGCCTTCCCGCCGAAGGTCCGGTCAGCGTCGACTGGACCGACCCCGCGCAGTTCTCCGACATCCGCTACAGCGGCAACCGCTGGGAAGCCGAACGCGGCAACTGGGTCGAGCAGCTCGCTCAATACCTGCAGAAAAGCGCGCTGAAGAAGCTGCCGCAGGGCGAAAGCCTGCAGGTGACCATCACCGACATCAAGCGCGCGGGCAGCTACGAACCCTGGCACGGACCCAACCTGCGCGACACCCGCATCATCCGCGACATGTATCCGCCGCGCATGACCCTGACCTTCAAGCGGCTTGATGCACGGGGCGAGGTGATCGAACAGGGCGAGCGCAAGCTCAGCGACTCCGGTTTCCTCACCGGCTCGACCCGCTTCGGCGACAGCGATCCGCTGCGTTACGAGAAGAGCATGCTCGACGACTGGCTCAAGCGCGAGTTCAAGCCGGACGCATCACTGAGCGCGCGTTGAGGCCTGTTGCGGGAATACTCGTTGCGGGCACGCTCGTGGCCGGCATGGGGCAGCGCTAGCCCGCCATCGCATTCCCGCTGCGATCCGGGACCGGAGCGGCTATCCTTCGTTGATGTCCCTGCGCACTGTTTCCGCCACCCGCTACGTCACCCCGCTGCGCGAAGGCGGCTCGATGCCCGCAGTGGTCGAAGCCGACGATGACGGCATGTACGTGCTCAAGTTCCGCGGCGCCGGCCAGGGTGCCAAGGCGCTGGTGGCCGAACTGGTCGCAGGGGGGATCGCCCAGGCACTGGGATTGCCGATTCCCGAGATCGTGCTGATGGAACTGGATCCCGGGCTGGCGCGTACCGAGCCGGACCCGGAAATCCAGCACCTGATCCGCGCCAGCGCCGGCCTCAACCTCGCCCTGGACTACCTGCCGGGCGCGGTCAACTTCGATCCGGTCGCGGAACGACCCGATGGCGAACTCGCCTCGCGCATCGTCTGGTTCGACGCCTACGTCAGCAATGTCGACCGCACTCCGCGCAATACCAACCTGCTGGTCTGGCATCGCCAGCTGTACCTGATCGACCACGGCGCGGCGCTGTACTTCCACCATGGCTGGGACGGCGGCAACGCCAACGCAGGCAGTCCGTTCACCAGGATCAAGGATCACGTGCTGCTGCCCTGGGCCGATGCATTGCCCGAAGCGGACCTGGCGTTGTCGGCGAAACTGGATCGCGCCATCCTGGATGACATCGTGGCGCAGGTTCCGGACAGCTGGCTGCAAGCCGCCGATGCCTTCGCCGATCCGGCGACGATGCGCGCGGCCTACGTCGACTATCTGGCGCAACGCCTCGAACAACGCCAGGCCTTCGTGCAGGAGGCGATCGATGCACGCCGATAATCCTGTCCCGCATGCGAACCACTACGACTACGCGGTGATCCGGGTGGTGCCGCGGGTGGAGCGCGAGGAATTCGTCAACGTCGGCGTGATCCTGTCGTGCGAGGCCTCGCGTTACCTGGAAGCGCGGATCGAGTTGGACGAAAGCCGCGTGCTGGCGCTGGCGCCCGACCTGGACATGGAATCGCTGCACCGTCATTTGCAGACCCTGCCTGCCATCTGCCGCGGCGGCGCCGATGCCGGCCCGATCGGCCTGCTGCCGCAGCGCGCGCGTTTCCACTGGCTCACCGCCAAACGCAGCTCCATCATCCAGACCTCGCCCGTGCACACCGGCAAGTGCGGCGACATGCCCGCGACCATGGAGCACCTGCTGCAGCGGATGGTTCGGGTCGCGCGCTGATCGCGCGCGCAGGCGCGGGATCAGAACGAATCGCTGCCCGGGCGCAATTCGATGTTCAGCGCCACCGCCACCAACCGCATCGCCTCGTCGTCTCGGCTCGAGGTGATCCAGCCGCCGAAGTTGTCGCTGCCGGTATCCCAGGTCCACAAGGTGTAACCGCGTTCACGCAGGCGGTCGTAGGCGGTGGACATCAGCGCCGGGATGTCGGTGTTGTCGAGGAACTCCTCGTCGGAAGGATCGCCGCCCCAGTCGATGTCCAGGTTCCAGCGCCGCACCAGTTCGGTCACGCTGTCGATGAAGGATTCGGCATCCTTCCAGTCGACGAAGAAGCCGGAAGTCCAGTCGATCGCATCCTTCAGCAGCCACACCGGTTCCACGTCCTCATCGGCCTCGGCCATGGCCTCGCGATAGTGCGAGAACTGGCGCAGCGCGGTTTCCTCGTCGCCGGGATTGACCAGCAGCAGCAACTGCCAGGCCAGCGCTTCGGGCGTGAGTTCGTCGGCATCCTCGATGTCGGCGGGATCGGCTTCGTGGTCGCCGTAATCGGCTTCGTTGTCGGGCATGGTCGTGCGGCTGGAAGAACGGTTCGGGTGCCGATAGTGGCGCCTGGCGAGGGACTTGGAAAGCGATATCTGGAAAGCACTCCCTCGCCCGATTTCCGCACGAACGCCACGCGCTCATTCGCGGATACCAGGCAATTGTGGAAAACTCGCCACATGAGCGTTTACGTCGATGATGCAGTGACCTGGTGGCGTGGCCAGCGCTGGGCGCACCTGATGGCCGACACGCTGGATGAACTGCATGCGATGGCCGCGCAGCTCGGCCTGCCGCGGCGCGCGTTCCAGGACAAGCCCAGCGGCGCGCATTACGACGTGACGGTGGAATTGCGCGAACAGGCATTGCAGCTGGGTGCCACCGCCATCTCGCGTCATGCGGACCGCGAGCAGGTGCGCGCGATCATCCGCAATGCCCGGGCCCAGGCTACCCCACGAAGCTGAGCGCTGTCCTAGGTGCCAAGCGCCTGGCCGGGGATCAGCCGGCGCAGTGGTTGCCGTTGGCCATAGGTCAGGCAACGCCAGACCCACTCCATTGGCCCGAAGCGGAAACGCGCCAGCCACCAATGGCTGGCCAGCACCTGTAGCCCGTAGATCGCGAGCCACGCCACCAGCAAACCCGCCACGCCCCAGCGCGGCCCGATGCCCAGTCCCATCCCATAGAAGAGAACAATGCCCAGCACGCTCTGCATCAGGTAGTGGGTGAGGGCCATGCGTCCCATCGGCGCGAGCAGGCGCAGGCGCGCTTGCCAGGCCGGCTGCAGGAACAGCAACGTGAATCCCGCTGCATAGGCGATGCCCAGCGCCAACGGACCGACGCGCAGCAGCACTCGGATGACGAACTTTCCCGGTTCACTGTCGAGCCACGCGATCTGTTCCCGCAGGCCCGCCTGGGTGAACTGCAATACCGTCATCGCAATTCCCATCGCCAGGCCTCCCCGGAACAGCCGCGCGATCAATGCCCGGTGCTGCAGCGGTCGCTGGAACAGACCGCGCCGGCCGGCCCAGTAGCCAAGCAGGAAGCGGCCGAGCACGAAGCACACCAGCGCCCAGTTGGAAACGCGCGCCCAATTGGCCATGCCCAGGTTGCCGCGCAGGGCCATCGCTGGCGATGACGACGAAAAGGCCTGCAAAGCGCCGGCATAGGCTTCCGTCTGCTTCGGCCACCCCGACAGCACTTCCCGCATCCATGGCGAAAGCAGCGGCGGCACCACCAACGCGAGCGCCAGCCCGCAGGCCAGCAGCATCCAGTCCGGCGCATGACGGAAACACACCAACAGCAGTCCGACCACTGCGTAAGTCAGCAGGATGTCGCCCCACCACACGAACCAGCTGTGCAGCAGCCCGATCACCAGCAGGATCAGCAGGCGCCGGACGAACCGCGCCAACCCACCACTGGCTTGGGCCCGCTCCATCTGCAGCGAAAATCCCAGCCCGAACAGCAGCGAGAACAAGGTGATGAACTTGATGTTGACCAGCAGTTCCATCGCCTGCAGCGCCAGCCCATCGAAGCGCGCGGTGGGTAGCGCGGCGCGCGCCGGATCCGGCAGGAATTCGTAGAGGGTAAAGGACGCCAGGTTGACCATCAGCACGCCGCCAAGTGCGAAGCCACGCAAGGCGTCGATCAGGTCATGGCGTTCGGGGGCGGGGGCGGCGTGGATGGAAGCGCGGGCGGAATCGATCATGCGGCAAGACTAAACCAGCGTAGGCGTTTATCCTCCCGTCCCTGTCCCGCCTCCCGCAGAACCGCCATGTCCGACACGCCTCCCGACCATCTCGCCATCAATCCCGCCAGTCCATTCCATGACGCCGCCGCCATCGATCGTGGCGTCGGCATCCGCTTCAACGGCGTGGAGCGCGACAACGTCGAGGAATACAGCGTCAGCGAAGGCTGGATCCGGGTGCAAGTGGGCAAGTCCAAGGACCGCCGTGGCAACCCGATGACGATCAAGGTCAAGGGCGAAGTGGTGGCCTACTACCGCGACGCGGGGTAAGACGTCGCGATCGGATCCACGGCATGGCCGGCACGACGCCGGATCAGGCCGTTACGGGCGCCGGCACGTCACTGACCACCAGCCGGTCGCGGCCGGCGCGCTTGGCTTCGTACAGTGCGATATCGGTACGGCGCAGGTGCTGGTCCATGGGCTCGGCTTGCTGGCGGTGGGCGACGCCGGCACTGACCGTGACCTTGAACGCAGCCACTTCCTGCTCGAATTCCCCGCGCACCTGCCGCACCAGCTCCTCGACCTGCACCGGCGTGCGCCCGGCGAACAGGACCACGAACTCCTCGCCGCCCAGGCGCGCGCTGATGCATTCGCGATCCGTGCGTGCGCGCAGGATCCTGCCCAGCGCCTGCAACACCTGGTCGCCCGCGTCGTGGCCGTGGGTGTCGTTGACCACCTTGAAATGATCGATGTCGAAGAACGCAAAGCTCAACGGCCGCGCCGATTCATGCGCCGACATATAGGCCCCGGCGGCTTCCCGGTTCCAGCCTTCGCGGTTGATCAGCCCGGTCAGCCCATCGGTGACCGCCTGCAGGCGCAGCCGGCTGCGCATCTGGAACGCGGCAATGGCGAAATCCATGCGATAGCCTTTCAACATCAGGCCGAAAGCCACGGTGGTGGCCGTGAACAGCCAGTACAGCGCCGAACCGGTCGCCGGCGCGCCGTGCATCAGCACCCGCGCCGCGGCCAGCCCCACCATCACCGCGACCATGCACAACGCCGCCGGCCGGCGCGCCAGCAGCGCCAGCAGCGCGATCGGCAGCAACTGGAACAGGCCGTTGCGGATCGCCAGCTGGCCGCTGACCCCCGGCGCCGGCAGGGACAGGAACACGCCCACCAGCAGCGTGCCCACCAGGCTCAGGACCAGTTGCGTGCGCCAGCTTTCCGCCTGGGCGATGGCGAAGGCGCAGGCGCCGGTGCCCAATGCGGCCAACAGGGTCACCCACCATGGATAGCCGATCCCGGGGGCAAGCCCGGACCACTCGAACAAGCCGGTCATCACCAGGATCAGCGCGCCGCTGAAAACCACGCCGCCGATGATCGGACGGGTCACCGCGACCTGGAGTTCGACCAGCTGGTGGCGTTCGGCGGGGCTCATTTCCTGCAGGGAACGGCCGACCCAGCTACGCGGCAGCATCCGCGTCAGGAAGCTCGAGGACGAGCGGCCGCGCTGTGGATCGTTTGATTTCATGCCTGGCCGGTCCCCGTATCGACGGCCCTGCATCTGCCTGGCCGGCGCCTATTACAACCCAAACAGGGTGGAAACGGACCCGGAATCAGTCCCGGTAGCCAGGGCCAGGCTCAGACCTTGAGCTTCCAGCCGGTGCGGAAGATCCACCAGACCGCCACCAGGCACAGCACCAGGAAGCCGAGGATCGCAGCCAGGCTGATGCCGACGTTGACGTCGGCCACGCCGTAGAAACTCCAGCGGAAGCCGCTGATCAGGTACACCACCGGATTGAACAGGGTGATCTTCTGCCACATCGGCGGCAGCATGTTGATCGAGTAGAACGCGCCACCGAGGAAGGTCAGCGGGGTCACGATCATCAGCGGGATCACCTGCAGCTTCTGGAAGTCGTCGGCCCACAGGCCGATGATGAAACCGAACAGGCTGAAGGTGACCGCGGTCAGCAGCAGGAAGCACAGCATCCACAGCGGGTGGGCGATTTCGTACGGCACGAACACGCGTGCGGTGACCAGGATCAGCAGGCCCAGGATCAGCGACTTGGTCGCCGCCGCGCCGACATAGCCGATCACCACTTCGATGTACGACACCGGCGCCGAAAGCAATTCGTAGATCGTGCCCGCCCACTTCGGCATGTAGATGCCGAACGAGGCATTGGAGATGCTCTCGTTCAACAGCGACAGCATGATCAGGCCGGGGATGATGAAGGCGCCGTAGCTGATCCCGTCGATCGCGCCCATGCGCGAACCTATCGCCGCGCCGAAGACCACGAAATACAGCGAAGTGGACAGCACTGGCGAGGCGATGGACTGGGTAATGGTGCGGAAGGTGCGTGCCATCTCGAAGCGGTAGATGGCGCGGATCGCGTGCCAATTGAGCAGCGTACTCATGCGCGCCCCTCCTGGTTCCCGGCCTGTTTCCCACCATGCACCAGGCTGACGAAAATCTCCTCCAGCGAACTCTCGCTGGAATGCAGGTCCTTGAAATCGATGCCCAGCTCACCCAATCGCTTGAGCAACGCGGCGATGCCGGTTTCCTCGTTCTGTACGTCGAACGTGTAGACCAGCGCGCGGCCTTCATCGGCCAGTTCCAGCGGCAGCGAAGCCAGTTCCGCCGGAATCTCGGCCAGCGGGTTCTGCAGCTGCAAGGTCAACTGCTTCTTGCCCAGCTTGCGCATCAACACCTGCTTGTCCTCGACCAGGATCAGCTCGCCCTTGCTGATCACGCCGATGCGGTCGGCCATCTCCTCGGCCTCCTCGATGTAGTGCGTGGTCAGGATGATGGTGACGCCACTCGCGCGCAGGTTGCGCACCATCTGCCACATGTCCCGGCGCAACTCCACGTCGACGCCAGCGGTGGGTTCGTCCAGGAACAGGATCGATGGTTCGTGCGACAAGGCCTTGGCGATCAACACGCGGCGCTTCATGCCGCCGGACAGGGTCATGATCTTGCTGTCCTTCTTGTCCCACAGCGACAGGTCGCGCAGGACTTTTTCCAGATATTCCGCATTGGGCGGCTTGCCGAACAGGCCGCGACTGAACTTGACCGTCGCCCACACCGTCTCGAACGCATCGGTGGACAGTTCCTGCGGCACCAGTCCGATCTTGCCGCGCGCCGCGCGGTAGTCGCGCACGATATCGTGGCCGTCGGCGAGTACCGTACCGCTGCTCGGGTTGACGATGCCGCAGATGATGCTGATCAGGGTGGTCTTGCCGGCGCCGTTGGGACCGAGCAGGGCCAGGATCTCGCCCTTGCGGATCTCCAGGTCCACGGATTTCAGCGCCTGGAACCCGGAGGCGTAGGTCTTGCTGAGTTTGCTGATGGAAACGATCGAGGACACGCGGATCCTGCACCGATGAATAACGATGGCGGATCGTACCGGAATCACCGCCACGCCAGTGTCCCGCACGCGGGAGGATCAATCCCTGCTCCGGGAACACTGGCGATGCCCTCCCATTCGCAGGATCGCCTTCGACGTCGGCGATGACGGGACGGACAGCGCCGTTCCCGTGTCCGCTTGCAGCGGGGATCAATGCGCGCGTTGGGCCGGCTGTTGCCGGGATACGAGCACGAATACGGCAATCATCACCAGCAACGTCGCCGACGCGGTATAGCGACTCAGTTCCAGGCCGCCCTTGGCCACCGGCTTGTCGAGGAAATCGCCGACCACTGCGCCCAACGGCCGGGTCAGGATGAAGGCCGCCCAGAACAGCGCGGTGCGGGAAATGCGCGTCCACGAATAGGCAGCCACGACCAGAGCCAGCATGGCGCTGAAGACCACCGCGCCGCCGACATAACCCAGGCCGGCGGTGTCGGCGGTCCAGTCGCCGAGCGCGGTGCCCAGGGTCTGCGAAAACATGATCGTCAGCCAGTAGAAGAATTCCGACCTGGGGGAGTTCACCGTGTCCACGGCGACGCTTCCCTGCGAGCGATACCAGATGAACAGCGAGCCCAGCAGCAGCACGAACAGCAGGGTCGTTCCGCCGGCATAGCCTATGCCCAGCGAGCGGTCCACGTAGTCGGCCAGGGTGGTGCCGACCGTGGTCGAGGCGATGATGGTCAGCCAGTACAGGGCCGGATGGAATTTGCTGGCGCGGATCTGGGCGATCACCGCGGCCACGAAAACCAACGCGAAGATGCCGGTGCCGACGAGGTAACCCAGGTCCATCGACATGGAAACCGCGTCGCCGCCGGTCTCGCCCAGGGTAGTGGCGAGGATCTTGACGATCCAGAAGGCCAGGGTGACCGCGGGGACCTTGCTGAGGACCTGGTCGCTATTGGCATTCATTGGCGGTTCTCGGTTTCGGATGTGGGCAGGCGCTGACGAGCGATCCGGACCGGACCGGACCGGACCGGCCGTGTCGCTGACGTCGGCGCAGGTTGCCGATCGTGCCGTGGGAAATTTGTAGGCGCGGCGACTGTCGTGACCGGCACCATTCAGACTGCGCCTTGACCCAGCGCGCATTCGCCGGTAATTGTTGCCGCCTTTCCCGTGGATGCCCGCCATGCAATTCCTGCTGCTGATCTACAACGATGGCTCGCTGCTGGAAGCGATGGCGGAAGGCGAGTTCGACCGCACCATGAAGCATTGCATCGTCCACGCCGACGAACTGCGCGCCGATGGCAAACTGCTGGAGTCGCAGCAGCTCGAAGCGCCCGCCACCGCGAAGACCGTGCGCATCCGCAATGGCCGCACCACCGTCGTCGACGGGCCGTTCGCCGAGACCAAGGAAATGCTGGGCGGCTTCAACCTGATCGAGGCCGCGGACATGGACGAAGCGGTGCGCATCGCCGCGGAATTCCCGTGGACCCGGACCGGCAGTGTCGAAATCCGCCCGGTGCGCGACTTCGAGGCCGTGCGCAGGCGCGTGGGCGCTTGATGCGCCCGTCATGCTGGAACGATTGGAGATGAAGCGATAACCCGTCGCGACGCCGATCCGGTCCCGCGGTTCATTCGTAGTAGTCGCGACGCCGTGGCTTCATCCGCAAGCGATCCGATCCGCCAAAGAACAGGCGCCTGAGCGCGGCTTCGATCTCGCGTCCGAGCCTGGTCAGGCTCATTCGCTTGCACCAACCGGCATCGGCGCTTCCGTGGACGGCCGCTCCACCGGCGGTGGCTCGACTGCCCGCGCCTGCACTGGCGGGATCGCGGCTTGCGGAACCGCCATCGCCACACTCTCGCCCTTGCTCGCTTCCAGGCTCGCGTGCGCGCTGGCCACGAGCGACCGATCCAGCGTGGAGACCTTGCAGTTGCGCGCCAGGAACAGCTGGGTAACGTGGCCTTTGCGCATCTGCAATTGCGCACTGGCCATCATCGCCTGGTTGTTGTCCTGCATCTCCTTCATCGCCTTGCGCGTCGCCTCGCCCGCCGCTTCCATGCCACCGCCGCCACGCGACAGGGCACTGGAAGCCAGGCCGCCGGCAATGCCACCGACTCCGGGAATCATGCTCAACAAGCTGCTCGCGATGCCCTTGGCACGCATGCCGCCCATGGCCTTCTTCTGCGCGGCCATCATGTCCTCCTGCATCTTCGCGCTCACTTCCATCGGATCCACCGCCTTGGGCATCGCGGCCACGCGCGCATCCAGGTAACCGGATTCCGCGTACAACTGCTCGCAGCTCGCATCGGAATCGGACATCCGCGCCGCGCTGCCCGGGTCGCCCATGGAGGAATACATCTGCGCCATGGCCTCCGGATCGATGTCCACGGACTGGGCGCGACACGCACCGGCAAGCGCCAGCATCATGGCAATGGCAAATGTGATTGCGGAAATGCGGGACATCGATTGCTCCAGGGGAAGGACTTGGGCAGGGGAATACATGGCGGGAACCCGGATTAACGCACTTGCCGCGAGCGCGCGGACCCGTTTCGAAGCCATCGAGCTCATCCCGCCAAACACTGCAAGCTCGCACCAAGCCGCAGCGCATGGCCAGTCGCGGGTGTCGCGAGCACGCGATGCGCTCGCGACCGGATCGCAGCGGCGATGAGGATCGCGACTTGCGGCAAGGATCGCCGGGCGACGGTTTCCAGCCTGGAAAATCCTGTTTCCGAGTCCGAAACACTGCGTTTTGCGCCGTTTCCGCCGCAATCACGCCCTTCTGGCCCTTATTGGCGCATAGTGGCCGCGGAAGTCGCGTTTTGCGCCCTCCCTATCGGATGCGCAGCGCATCCGCCGCCCTGCAGGAGGGAATTGATGAAAGCGAAGAAGACCAGCGGCAAGAGCCCGGCCCCGAAGGGACCACCCGCCGGTAGCGACGGCAATCCGCACAAGCGCCTGGAAAGCGAGCGCATCGCCAACGATATCGCCGATTACGAGAAATCCGGCGGCAAGGTCGAGAAGCTGGGCGTGACCCGCGTCCTGCAGACCGTGGCCCCCGCCCAGAGCGGCGAAGTCCCCAAGTCCGCGCCCTCGGTGCGCCCACGCTCGCGCTAGCGGGCGTCATCAGTCGCGATCCGTGGTTTCCGCCGGATCGCGCCCGGTTTCCGTTTCCAACCGGCTTTCTTCTGCGACGATCGACATCGCCGGATACTGCCGGCGATAGAGCGCGTACAGGTACAGGCTGCATCCCAGCGCGAACAAGTTGAGCGCCAGGATGAAATCCATGCGCGCGCTGAACATGCTGAACTGGAACGAGCTGCCGACCTGGTAGGAAAGGCCGACTTTGGATGTGGTCACGTTCCACCAGAACCCCAGGTTGGTCGGCGCCCAGAACAGGTAGCTGGCCACCGGCGAATACAACTGCGGAACCTGCAACGCCCAGAACACCAGGTTCAGCGCGACGGCGTGGCGATGCCCTTCCAGCATCCACAACCCCGCGACGATTCCCAGTGCGTACACGCACGCGAAGCAGAACATGATCGCGAGAGTGAACGGACTCGGCGACTGGCTCGCCAGCGTCGAGGCCAGCAGTGTCAATCCCGCGCCGCCACCGATGATCGGCAACAGGCCCAATACGCGCTTCACCCCAAGCTTCATCTGCATCCCCTTTCATGCAGACGTTAACAGGCTTGGGGGAGCCAATGGGGGAAGCATCGCGCATTCCTTATCGAGCCGACCTGTCCGGATGAATGGCGTTTTCCGCGCATTGATAAGCGCCGGGTAGGACAGGGCTGCCACACCATCGTCGCTGGGGAATCACATTGACCTGCGCGTCATCTGCCGGTGACGGTAACGACACCGGTGGATCACGCGGGCGGAATGAAGGATCGCCGCCAACAGGCACGCTGCTAACATGCAGGTTCCACTCGGCTTTCCGACAGGTACCGCATGAAACTGCCCGCCGCCTCCCTGCTCTCCGTCGCCATCGCGATGGCCTTGCCCGCCGCGCATGCGGCCGATGCGCCCACGTTCGACCCGCAACGTCTGTCGGCGATCGTCAAGACGCTGTCCTCCGATGAATTCGAAGGTCGCGGCCCAGCCACCGAAGGCGAAACCAGGACCGTCGCCTACGTGATCGAACAGATGAAGGCCGCGGGCCTGCAACCCGGTGGCGACCTGAAGGACGGCAAGCGCGCCTGGACCCAGGCGGTGCCGCTGCTGCGCGCCGAGATCACCGGCGCGCCGGCGATATCAGTCACCTCCGGCGGCAAGTCGCAGGCGCTGACCCAGGGCGAGCAGATCGCGGTCCGCGCGGCGATGGACGGTTCCACTTCGGTGGACATCGCCAACGCGCCGATCGTGTTCGTCGGCTACGGGGTCAAGGCGCCGGAGCGCAACTGGGACGACTTCAAGGGCGTCGACCTGAAGGGCAAGATCATGGTCGTGCTGATCAACGATCCGGATTTCGAAACCGGACAGGGCGATTTCGGCGGCAAGGCGATGACCTACTACGGCCGCTGGACCTACAAGTACGAGGAAGGCGCGCGCCAGGGCGCCGCCGGCGTGCTGGTGGTCCACGAGACCGACCCGGCGTCGTATGGCTGGGCCACGGTGAAGAATTCCAACACCAACACCATGTTCGACATCGTCCGCAAGAACCCCAAGGACACCCATCCGCAACTGGAAGGCTGGATCCAGCGCGACGAGGCGGTCGCCTTGTTCAAGAACGCGGGACTGGATTTCGACGCGCTGAAGAAGCAGGCGCAGACCCGCGACTTCAAGCCGGTGGAATTGAAGGGCGAAACCTTCTCGGCCAAATACGCGGTCGATTCCAAGGTCATCACTTCGCAGAACATCGCCGGCCGCATCGTGGGCAGCAAGCGTCCGGATGAAACCGTGGTCTACAGCGCGCACTGGGACCACCTGGGCATGGGCGAACCCGACGCCAAGGGCGACCGCATCTACAACGGCGCGGTCGACAACGGCACCGGCACCGCGGCGCTGATCGAACTCGCCGAAGCCTTCGCCAAGACCAAACCGGAGCGCTCGATCCTGTTCCTCAACGTCACCGCCGAGGAAAAAGGCCTGCTCGGTTCGGAGTACTACTCGTCCGCGCCGCTGTATCCGCTGGGCAAGACCGTGGCGGTGTTGAACATGGACGCGCTGGATCCGCATGGTCCGGCGAAAAACTTCACCACCTCCGGCAGCGCCAAGGTCGACCTGCTGGATGAACTCATCGACACGGCGAAGAAATTCAACCTGAGCTATAGCACCGATCCCAAGCCCGAAGCCGGCCACTTCTTCCGCTCCGATCATTTCCCCTTCGCCAAACGCGGCGTGCCGGCCGTGTCGTTCGGTTCCGGCGACGACCTGGTCGACGGCGGCGTGGCCGCGGGCAAGGCGATCGAGGAAGCCTACGTGAAGGATCGCTACCACCAGCCCGCCGACCAGTGGGA
>JBOHXX010000011.1:0-22197 GCA_050737675.1 Pseudoxanthomonas sp. | reverse complement strand
TCCGTACCCATGTCGGCTGACGAGAAGGGGACGACGCCATGAGCAGCACTCCATTCGACATCCTCGCTGAATACGAACGCCGCAGCCTGGCCCATGCCGTGGCCCTGCCGGCGCGTGAAGCCGTGGCCGAGCAGTGGCGCGGGGTCGGCTACCGCGTCGGCCAGCGTCGGCTGGTCTCGGGCTTCGAAGACGTGGTGGAAATCGTGCCGCTGCCGCCGACCACGCCCGTTCCCGGCGCACAGCCGTGGTTGCTGGGTATCGGCAACCTGCGCGGCAACCTGTTCCCGGTGATCGACCTCAAGCATTTCCTCGAGGGCGAACGCACCGTGCTGCACGAAGGCCAGCGCGTGCTGGTGGTGCGCCAGGTCGGCGGCGACGTGGCCCTGACCATCGATGAGTTGTTTGGCCAGCGCAGTTTTACCGAGGAGCAGGGCATCGAGCCGGGCTCGCTGGCGGAAGGGCGTTACGCGCACTTCGTGGAGCGGGCCTTTCACGGCGACGAGCATGACTGGGGAGTCTTTGCTTTGTCGTTGCTGGCGCGTACGCCGGAATTCCGCCAGGCCGCACTGTAGGGCCGAGCGGGCGAAAAGGAACGAAAGGCCGCTGGAGCGGCTTGCAATGCCGCCAGGAGGGAGGCGGAAGGGATCCGGCGCATAGACGCGCGGTCCGCGGGGGGAGGAGGTCTGGCTTGGCCGGGCCGGGTACTTGGACGATGCGCAGCGCGCGTCGGCCAGGCTTGATTTGAACTACTGCTGCACTTTTATCCAATTCCAGGGGTCGAATAATGAGCACTGCACCGGATTCTCCCAAAGCCAGCAAGCTCGGCAGCTTGGGAAGCAACTTCTGGCTGATCCTGCTGGCATTGTCGGTGATCGTGTTCGGCGCCAATACCGGTGTCGCCACTTATACCGGCAGCCGCCTGTCAGGCGCCGCCACTGGCGCGGCCGACTTGCAGGTGCTGTCGCAGCAGTTGGCCAACCAGGGCCGCGAGGCGGTGGGCGGCAATGCCGAGGCGTTCAAGGCGTTCAAGGCCACCAAGTCGCAGATCGATTCCACCATCGCCACCACCAGCAGCCGTTATGGTTCGGAAGGAACGGTATCGGGTCCGCTGAACAAGCTGGTGGCCACCTGGACGCCGCTGGGCAAGAGCGCCGACCAGCTGATCAGCAGTGAGCCGGCGGTGCTGGCCCTGGCCGGCAATGCCGACCGCTTCGGCAACCAGGTCCCGCAGTTGCAGGCGCAATTGAACGAGGTGGTGCGCGCCATGTCGGCCAGCGGCGCCCAGTCCTCGCAGATGTACAACGCCCTGCAGCAGGTCGTGGTCGCAGGCACCATGGCCCGTCGCGTCACTGAAATGCGCGCCGGCGGCAGCGGCGCAGCGACTGCCGGCGGCGCGCTGACGCGCGATGCGGTGGTGTTCGGACAGGTGCTGGAAGGGCTGCGCAACGGCAATTCCGACTTGGGCATCGCCCCGCTGCGCAATGGCGACGCGCTGTCGGCGCTGACCCAGTCGCAGGCGCTGTGGGCGACGATGAAAAAGGACCTGGACGCGATCACCGGCAGTTCCAGGAACCTGTTCGCCGCGCAGTCGGCCACCGCCGCCATCACCAGCGGTTCGACGCAGATGCTGGACGACAGCAAGAAGCTGTTCGACGCGTTCTCCTCGTTCGGTTCGGTGCGCGATACGCGCCCGTTCCCCAATTTCTGGCTGGGCATCCTCTCCGGCATCCTTGCCCTGGTCTCGATCGTCGGCTTGCTCTGGAGTTTGTACCGCAGCCGCCAGCGCGAGCAGGAAACGCGCTACCAGACCCAGGTGGAATACAACAGCCGCAACCAGCAGGCGATCATGCGGCTGCTGGACGAAATCAGTTCGCTGGGTGAAGGCGACCTGACGGTGAAGGCGACGGTGACCGAGGACATGACCGGCGCAATCGCGGACGCCATCAACTACGCCGTCGACGAACTGCGCCACCTGGTCACCACCATCAACGACACCACCGTGCAGGTGGCCGCGTCGACCCAGGAAACCCAGGCCACCGCGCTGCAACTGGCGGAAGCGGCCGGGCACCAGTCCGACCAGATCAACAGCGCCTCCGAGCGGATCAACGAAATCGCGGTCAGCATCGACCAGGTCTCGCGCAACTCCACCGAGTCCGCCGAGGTGGCGCAGCGTTCGGTGCAGATCGCCACCGAGGGTGCCGGCGTGGTCCGCGAAACCATCCGCGGCATGGACCAGATCCGCGACCAGATCCAGGAAACCTCCAAGCGCATCAAGCGCCTGGGCGAATCCTCGCAGGAAATCGGTTCGGTGGTGGAACTGATCAACGACATTTCCGAGCAGACCAACATCCTGGCCTTGAACGCGGCGGTGCAGGCGGCTTCGGCCGGTGAAGCGGGTCGCGGTTTCGCGGTCGTGGCCGACGAAGTGCAACGCCTCGCCGAACGCACCTCGGGCGCCACCCGGCGCATCGAATCGCTGGTCCAGACCATCCAGGCCGATACCAACGAAGCGGTCAGTTCGATGGAACAGACCACGTCCGAAGTGGTTTCCGGCGCGCGACTGGCCGAGGACGCGGGTACCGCGCTGGGCGAGATCGAGCGCGTGTCGATCGACCTCAACGAACTCATCAAGCGCATCTCCAGCGCGGCGCAGAAGCAGTCGACCGCGGCCACCGACATCACCGAGACCATGGGCGTGATCCGGCAGATCACTTCGCAGACCTCGCTGGGCGCCGGGCAGACCGCCGAATCCATCGGCCACCTGACCGAGCTGTCGGCGGAGCTGCGTCGCTCGGTCGCCGACTTCAAGTTGCCGGGCTGAGGGCGGGACGAACCAGAATGGAAGTCAGGAATTCCCGGGTAGCACACGCACGCATCGAGCGGATCCTCGCAGCGGGGGCTGGCCGATGAGCGCGCTACGCGATGCGATGAGCCACGCGGTGCTGGGTTGGGTCAAGCCCGAGCTGGACGAAACCCTGCGCCTGGCGCGGGCCGAAGTGGAGTTCTTCGCCGAAGACACCGCCGACACTTCGCGCATGCATTTCTGCGCCGGCTACCTGCACCAGGTGCAGGGCACCTTGCGCATGGTCGAGTTGTACGCCCCGGCGATGGTGGCCGAGGAACTGGAACTGCTGGCGCGCGCGCTGCAGGAAAACACCACCAGCGATCGTGACGAGGCCTGCGGCACGCTGATGCGCGGCACGGTGCTGTTGCCCGATTACCTGGAACGCCTGCAGAACGGCCATCGCGACATCCCGATCGTGCTGCTGCCGCTGCTCAACGACATCCGCGCCGCGCGCGGCGCCCCGGGGCTGAGCGAGAGCGTGCTGTTCGCGCCGGACCTGGAGCAACCGCTGCCGCAGGCATTGCCGTTGCCCGAAGTATTGCCGTGGCAGGCTCGCCAGGCGCGCGTGGGCGATGCCCTCGAGCAATTCGACCAGGCCTTGTCCGCATGGCCCGAAGATGGCGCCCCGGCCAATGCCGTGGTCCTCGCCGAATCGACCAAACGCCTGCTGGAAAGCGTCGAACACATCGCCACGCGACGCATGCTGTGGGTCGCTTCCTCGGTCGCCGATGCGCTGCGCGATGGCGCGCTCCCGGCGACCGCGATGCTGCGCCAGGCCTATGCCGGGGTCAGCCGCGCGGTGCGCAGCAGCCAGCAGGAAGGCGGTATCGGCGCCACTGCACCCAGCCAGGAACCGACGCGCCAACTGCTTTACCTGGTCGCGCAATCCACGACCGGGCACCCCGCGCTCGACGAACTGCGCACGGCGTTCGCGCTGGATAGCGAATTGCCCAGCGAAGCCGAACTCGACCATGCGCGCGGCAGCGTCAGCGGGCGCAACCGCGCCCTGCTGGACACCGTCGGCGCCGCGGTCAAGGAAGAGTTGCTGCGGATCAAGGACGCAATCGACCTGCACCTGCGCACCGGTGCGCAGGTCTCCGCGTTGCAGGTCCAGGTCGACGAACTGGGCAATGTCGCCGACACCCTGGGCATGCTCGGCCTGGGCGTGGCCCGTGGCGTGGTCGTGCAGCAGCGCGATTCGTTGCGCGAGATGGTCAGTGGCGAACGCACGGCCGATGAAGGCGCGCTGCTGGATATCGCCGGCGCCCTGCTTTACGTGGACGCCTCGCTGGACGACCAGGTCGCCCGCCTGGGCGAATCGGGCGCCGCGGCCGAGGAAATGGCCAGCTCCGAATCGCAACGCACGGTCGAGGTCCTGGCCCAGGAAGCGATCCACAATTTTTCCGCGGCCCGCGAAGGCTTCGTGGCCTTCATCGAAACCAACTGGAACCACGCCGAACTGGCCGAGGTTCCGCGCCTGCTGTCAGAAGTCGCCGGTGCGTTGCGCATGCTGGAACTGCCGCAGCCCGCCGATTACCTGCTGGGCGTGCGCCAGTACGTGGCGATCGAACTGATCGGCAAGCGTCGCGTGCCCGGTGGACAGCAGCTGGACACGCTGGCCGATGCGATGGCCAGCCTCGAGTACTACCTCGAAGCACTGCGCGAGCGGCGCCCGAATCGCGACGAGATCCTGGATATCACCCGCAGCAGCCTGGAAAACCTGCGCTACTGGCCGTTGCCGGCGGATGAACCAGTGGCACCCGTGGCAGCCTTCGCCGACATCATTTCCGCGCAAGCCGACATTCCGGCAGTGGCGCCGGACGACGCGGATGGCGCATCGCCCGACGCGGCGCCGGATGGCTACGCGGCCGACTTCGATCATTCCAGTGTCGCTGCGGTGGCGCTGGACGAGACCGATCCAAGCCCGGCGGCACTCCCGGCAGCACAGGACACCGAAGCACTGGAAGCGCTCGAAGTGCAGGAAGCCATGCAGGCGCTGGAAGCCGAAGCGGCCTCCGCTTCGTTCGCCGAAGAGCACATTGTTGACGGGGCGGCTTTTGAAGAACCTGTTGTTGAAGAACCGGTTGCCGAGCTTCCAGTGGCCTCCGCCGAAATCCCGGCCGCCATGCCGGTAGCCGCGCAGACCGTCGCCCAGGGCGGCTTCGACCTGGCCGGCAACGACATCGACGACGATATCCGCGAAGTGTTCATGGAGGAGTTCGACGAGGAAATCGTCAACCTCGGCCAGTTGCTGCCGGCTTGGAGCGCGGCCCCGGACAACATGGAGCGCCTGCGTTCCATCCGCCGCGTATTCCACACCCTCAAGGGCAGTGGCCGCCTGGTCGGCGCCAAGTTGCTGGGTGAGTTCAGCTGGAAGATCGAGAACATGCTCAACCGCGTGCTCGATGGTTCGCGTCCGCCATCCGATGCGGTCATCGCCCTGCTCGAACAGTCCACCAGGGTGTTGCCGCAACTCAACGCCGCCCTGCGTGGGCAGGGCCAGGTCAGTGCCGACCTGGAGGGCCTGCAGGAGTTCAGCGATCGCGTGGGCGCGGGCGAAGAGATCTTCTACGTCGCCAAGCCAGCCGTTGCCGCCGACCTTGATGCCGACGAAGAGGTCATGGCGACCACCGCGGAAGCATTCGAGCCGGAAACCGAAGGCACGCCCGCCTCGGTGGACGGCGTGTTGCGCGAGATCCTGGAAACCGAGATCAGCGCACACCTGGAGACCGTGGACCAGTGGCTGGCGCAGGCGCGGACCGCTTCGCATCCTGCCGACGAAGCCCTGCTGCGCGCATTCCACACCATGAATGGCGCATTCGCCATGGCCGACGTGCCGGAGATCACCGAAGTCACCGGTGCGGCCGAGCAGTACGTCAAGCGTCTCTGGTCGGCCCGGGAAATCCCGTCGGAAGAGGGCGTGACGGCACTGGCCGACAGCGCGCATGCAATCCGCCGCAGTGTCGCCGCCCTGCAGGCCGCATCGCCGCGCATCCCGGTATTCGCCGCGCTCTCGGCGCAACTGGCCAGCCTGCGCGACAACCTGCCCGAAGCGCGCCTGGTCGCAGTGACCGTCGATGATTCGGCGCAAGGCACCTACGCCGAAGCCATGCCGAGCATCGAGCCACCGGTATCGCCCGGCAATGTCGAACTGTCGGTCCACGATCTTTCCGCCTACGTTGGCCACGAAGAACCTGTTGCGACCCCGCCGGAAGCGACCGGATCGGCGGATGAACCTGAAACGGAGCCGGGCGAAGCGATCGCTGGCACGGACGAAAGCAGCGACGAACTGGCATTCGATGACCGGGAAGTCGTGCTTCAGGCCGAGGACGTCGAAATCGAACACGCCGAAGCCGAGGATGCGGGGCCGGAACCGGCAGTCACTTTCTTCGATGTGGAAATGACCTACGCCGCGGTCGTGCCGGCAGCGGGAACGCCAGTCGCCGAACCCGCTGGGGAAGCCGTGATCGGCGACGCGATCGAAACATCGCTGGTCGATGCATCGCTGCTTGAAGCAGCGGCAGGCGATGCGGCTTCGGGCGAAGCAGAGTCGACGGAAGCCGTCGCATCCGAACTCGACGGCGCCACTCCGGAAGCGATGCAGGACGATGAACCTGCAGTTGAAACAGTCGAAGTTGAAGGACAAGTCGTCGAAGAACCGACGGTTGTGGAGCCTGCAATCGAGGAGGCGTCCGTCGAAGAACTTGTTGCCGAAGAGTTCGCCATTGAAGAGCCGGCCATCGAAGAGCCGATTTCCGAAGGACCAGTCCTCGACGAAACAACCCTCGACGAGCCAGTCCTCGAAGAGACGGCTGCCGAAGCATTCGCGGCTGAAGACCAGGCGACCGAAGAGCCCGTGGTCGAAGAACCGGCGATCTATGAGCCTGGATTCGAGGCGTCGGTCGAAGCAGTCCAGGCAAACGAAGCGGAGGTGCTTGAAGCCGCCTCGCTGGCATCCGCATCCGCAAGCATTGAAACAGCAATCGATACCGTCGAACCCCCGAGCGACGTCGTGCCGGAACCACCGGCAATGGAGGCAGGGGTGGAAGAACCGATGGATACCGAAGCGGCAGGCTCCGACGAGACGGTCGAAGCCGGCGGCGAGCCGATCGCAAACGAAGGCAATGCAGGGGTAGAGGAAACGATGGCAACCGCGCACGACGCGTCGCCTGCGCTTGCCGACGATGCGCTGGATCCCACCGAACTGGATCTCGACCTGGTCGATATCTTCGCCGAGGAAGGTAACGACCTGCTCGACCATTCCGACGGCCTGCTGGCGAAATTGCGCGAGACCCCGGACGACCGTTCGCTGATCACCGGCCTGCAGCGCGACCTGCACACCATCAAGGGCGGCGCGCGCATGGCCGGCATCAACGCCATCGGCGACCTGGGCCATGCGATCGAATCGCTGCTGGAACAGGTAGCCGCGCAACGCATCGACCTGGACGACGATGGCGTGCGCTTGCTCGAACGCGGCTTCGACGGGTTGCATGGCCTGGTGGCCAGGGTGTCAGCGCATCGCAAGGCGCCGATGCCGACCGAACTCATCGCCGAATTCGAAGCGAGCGCGAACCCGCAAGCCGCGGTCGTCGATCCGGGCCAGCGGGCCACCGATGGCGCGAAGCCGATTCCGGCGCCGGCCATCGCCCTGGCCCCGCTTTCCGCACCGATCGATACCGCTTTCGCCAGCGACGACGAGGCCATGCCCTATGCCGCGCAGGAACAGGTGCGCGTGCGCGCCGACCTGCTCGACCGCCTGGTCAACCATGCGGGCGAAGTGGCGATCTACCGTTCGCGCTTGGAGCAACAGCTGGGCGCGTTCCGCGGCGCCATGTCCGAGCTCGACCGCACCAACACCCGACTGCACGACCAGTTGCGTCGCCTCGACCTGGAAACCGAGGCGCAGATCGTGGCCCGCTACCAGCGCGAGCACGACAAGCGCGACCCGACCTTCGATCCGCTCGAGCTCGACCGCTTCTCCACGCTGCAGCAGCTCAGCCGCGGCCTGGGCGAATCGGCGGCCGACTTGACCGGCCTGCAGAGCGTCCTCGACGACCTGGCACGCCAGTACGACGGCCTGCTGCAACAGCAGTCGCGGGTCAGCTCCGAGTTGCAGGAAGGCTTGATGCGCGCGCGCATGGTGCCGTTCGACGGACTGGTTCCGCGTTTGCGCCGCGTATTGCGCCAGGCTGCCAGCGATACCGGCAAGCAGGTGAAGCTGCAACTCGACGGCGCCCACGGCGAACTCGACCGCAACGTGCTCGAGCGCATGACCGCGCCGCTGGAACACCTGCTGCGCAACGCCGTGGCCCACGGCTTGGAAACGCCGAAGCAACGCCGCAAGCAGCACAAGCCGGAAGAAGGCACGGTGCAGATCGCACTACGCCGCGAAGGTGCGGAAATGGTGTTCCAGGTCTCCGACGATGGCGTCGGCATCGACCACGCGGCGATCCGCCGCCGTGCCGAGCAGCGCGGCATGCTGCCGGCCGACACCCAGATGTCCGATACCGACCTGGAACGGCTGATCCTGGAATCCGGCTTCAGTACTTCCGACAGCATCAGCCAGCTCGCCGGTCGCGGCGTCGGCATGGATGTGGTCTACAACGAAGTCCGCCAGCTCGGCGGTTCGCTGGAAATCGCTTCGCAATCCGGCAAGGGCACGACTTTCACCCTGCGCCTGCCGCAGACCCTGGCGGTCACCCAGGCGGTATTCGTGCAGATCGGCGACACCCAGTTCGCGGTGCCAGTGGCGGCAGTGGGCGGCGTCGGGCGCATCTCCCGCGACCGTTTCGAAACCGCGGGCGCGGTCTATGTCTATGGTGGCGAGGAATACGTGCTGCACGACCTCGGCGCATTGATCGGGCAGCCGCCCGCACGCGCCGAAGGCCAACCGCAGGTGCCCTTGCTGCTGGTCCGCGCCGGCGACCTGCGTGCGGCGGTGGCCGTGGACCAGGTGCTGGGCAACCGCGAGATCGTGGTCAAGCCGGTCGGTCCGCAGATCACTTCGGTGCCGGGTATCTACGGCGCCACCATCACCGGCGACGGCAGCATCGTGGTGATCCTGGACGTGGCCCCGCTGGTGCGCCGCCACATCCTGCAGCCGCACCTGTTCCTCTCCGATACGCCGGCGCCGGAAGAGCGTCGCGTCCCCTTGGTCATGGTGGTCGACGATTCGCTGACCATGCGCAAGGTCACCGGCCGCGTGCTGGAACGCCATAACTTCGAGGTGTCCGTCGCCCGCGACGGCATCGAAGCGCTGGAGCGGCTGGAGGAACGCGTGCCCGACCTGATGCTGCTCGACATCGAGATGCCGCGCATGGACGGCTATGAACTGGCGACGGCGATGAAGGCCGATCCACGCTTCAAGGACGTGCCGATCGTGATGATCACTTCGCGTACCGGCGACAAGCATCGTCAACGGGCTTTGGAACTCGGCGTGCAGCGCTACATGGGCAAGCCGTACCAGGAGCTTGACCTGATGCGCAACGTCTACGACCTGCTGGGGATCGCCCGTGTCCGCGAATGAGGCTGGCCTGGTGATGCCCGCAGCACCGGGCAAGCGCGTCGCCTTGCTGGCGCGTCCCGGTCCTGTCCGCGAACAATTGCGCCTGGCCCTGCATGAAGCAGGAGCCGAGATCGTGCTGGAAGATGATCCGAACACCCTGGATCCCACAGCCCTGGGTGACGTTGCGCCGCAGGTCGTGCTGGTGGCGCTGGAATCGGCCATCGAGGACAGCCTTCCGCGCTTCGACCTTGTGTTGCACGACCCCTCGGTGGTGGTGATCTTCGACGAGGCCGACCTGGCCGCACGTCGAGAAGGCTGGGAGGCCAAGCGCTGGGCGCGACATCTGTCGGCCAAGTTGAATGGCCATGCCGACGTGTTGCCGCCGGGTGGCGAGCTGGACGACACCCGACCCGAGCCCGGCCTGCCGCTCTCGCCCGCGCAGATCCACGCCGATGCGGGAATCGAACCGCACCTTGAAGAAGCACAAGGGCTGGCGCTCGAACTCCCGCGTGGCGGCCTGGAGCTGGTGGCTGATGACGAAGCATCCGGATCCAGTCAGTCCATCGACCTGGAAACCTGGAAGCCGTCCATTGCCGCGGAAGACGGTCTTCCTCTGCACGATGGTTTCGGATTGGAAGCGCCGGCGCTTGCCATTGCCGAACCACCGCCGCTGCCCTACGCGGTAGTGAAATCCAGTGGCTTGACCCTGGAGATGGAGTCGATCCATCCCGCAGCGACGGGCTTGGGCGCGGCCCCAGGCGTCCGCGGCGCGGCGTTGCTGTTCGCCGGCATCGGCGGTCCCGACGCGGTGCGCAAGGTGCTTGCAGACCTGCCGCCCGATCTTTCGCGCCCGGTGCTGGTACAGCTGCGCCTCGACGGCGGACGCTACGACAACCTGGTCAAGCAGATGGAACGCGTCTCGGCACTGCCGGTGCAGCTGGCCAAGGCGGGCGAAGCCGCGCAGGCGGCGCATGTCTACGTGCTGCCCAACGACGTGGCGGTGAACGTGGAAGAAGGCGTCGTTCATTTCAGCGAAGGCGCGCTCCAGGTCGACGACCTGATCGCCTCGCTTCCACCTGCGGAAAGCGCGGTGCTGCTGCTCAGCGGCAGCGACCCGGCGCAGGTCGAGGCCGCGTTGGCCTTGGCCGCCAAAGGTGGGCTCGCCGCAGGGCAGTCGCCGCAGGGTTGCTACGACCCGGCGGCTTCCAAGGCATTGGCAGCGCGTGGCGGAATGGTGGCGACGCCGGCCGAGTTGGCGACCCATCTCGCTTCGCACTGGCCGGATTGAGCAAGTTGTATTCAGGCATGCCGCATTCCGGCATGCCGTAACCAGATACGCAGTACCGAGGAAATACCGATGGCACGTTCCAACGACGAAATCCGTGGCGTACTGGTGCAGGTCGCCGAAGAACGGCTGCTCCTGCCCAACGCGACCGTCGCCGAAGTACTGGCGCGCGTGCCGGTGGAGCCGATCGTCGATGCGCCGGCCTGGTTGCCGGGGCAGATCTCCTGGCATGGCAGGCAGGTGCCGCTGGTTTCATTCGCGCAACTGACCGGCCTTGGCCAGGAAAGCGTGGTCGCCAGCAGCAAGATCGTGGTCCTCAAGGCGCTGGGTGGCGGCGAAGCGATGCCGTATTTCGCCTTGCTGACGCAGTCGTTCCCGCGCCTGGTTTCGGTGCCGCGCGACGGCCTGCTGGCCGATGCGACCGAGGAGCAACTGCCGACCGGAGTGCGCATGCGCGTATTGCTGGGCGATGAGGCGGCGTTGCTGCCGGACCTGGAAAGCATCGAGGCCATGATCGGCGAAGCGTTGACGGCGGTGGCGTAGCGACTGCTTCCTTATGCAGGAGCGGGCAAGGCCCGCTACTACAAATCCCCGAATCGAGATTGCAATGCCGCGATAGCCGCCAACCCCGCGGTTTCGGTGCGCAGGATCCGCGGCCCCAGCCGCAAACCTGAAAAGCCAGCGGCACGCAGGATCTCGCGGTCGCGAGGCGACCAGCCGCCCTCCGGGCCGATCGCGATGGCGACCGGACGGGCGGCAGGCGTTGCCAATGTAGCGAGCGTGGAATCGCCGACAGGATCAAGCGTGAGCTTGACCGCGTCATCTGCGAGCTTCGTGGCGGCCTGGCCCAGCGCAACCGGTTGCGTGAGCCCGGGTATGCGGGCACGACCGGATTGTTCGCAGGCCGACACGATCACGCTGCGCCAGTGGGCCATGCGTTTTTCGGTGCGTTCGGCATCCAGCTTCACTTCCGTGCGCTCGGCCAGCACCGGGATGAAGCCGGCGACGCCCAGTTCGGTCGCCTTCTGCAGGATCAGGTCCATCTTCTCGCCGCGGGCGATGCCCTGGACCAGGGTGATGCGCAATGGGGACTCGTTGCCTACCGGGCTGGCCGACAGGACCTGGGTAACGACTTCGCGCTTCCCCGCCGAGGCGATGCGTGCGCCATAGTCGTTGCCATCGCCGTTGAACAGCACGCATTCGTCGCCCTCGCGCAGGCGCAGCACGCGGACCAGGTGCGCGGTTGCCGACTCGGGCAACGTGGCCTCCACGCCAACCGACAACGGCAGGTCCACATGGCAGCGGGTCAGCCTCATGCGATGGCCTCGTCGATGGCGAGAAGGGTGACCTCGGCCATGAGCTGCAACTGCGCATCGTCGATGCAGTAAGGCGGCATCCAGTACAGCACGTCGCCGAGCGGGCGCAGGACCACGCCGCGCTCCAGTGCCGAGCGATAGGCCTTCAAGCCGACCCGCTGTTGCGCGGGGAACGGCATGCGCTTGTCGCCACTTCGGGTGAGCTCGAAGGCCACGATCATTCCCGCCTGGCGCACGTCGGAGACCTGTGGGTGGCTGGCGAATGGCGCGGCCAGCGTTGCCATCTTCGCTATGGTGGCGCGGTTGCGTGCCAGCACGTCGTCCTGCTCGAAGATATCCAGCGTCGCCAGCGCCGCCGCGCAGGCCAGCGGGTTGCCGGTATAGCTGTGCGAATGCAGGAACGCGCGCTCGCGCGAATCGTCGAGGAAGGCGTCGTAGATCTGCTGCGTGGCCAGCACCGCCGCCAGCGGCAGGAAGCCGCCGGTCAGGCCCTTCGACAGGCATAGCAGGTCCGGCATCACGCCGCTTTCCTGGCTGGCGAACATCGGCCCGGTGCGGCCGAAACCCACCGCGATCTCGTCGGCGATCAGGAACACGCCATTGGCATCGCACAACTGGCGCACGCGGGCCAGGTAGGAAGGGTCGTGCATGCGCATGCCGCCGGCGCATTGCACGCGTGGCTCGACGATCAAGGCGCAGATCTCGCCGGGATGCCGGTCGAAGAGGTCGGCCAGCGCATCGGCCGCGCGCGCGGCATGCGCCGCCGCCGATTCGCCGGGTTCGGCCAGGTAGGAATCCGGTGATGGCGCGAACAGGGCCTCGCTGAGCAACGGTGCGTACACGCGCCGGTACAACGGAATGTCGCCGACGGCCAGCGCACCGATGGTTTCGCCGTGGTAGCCGTTCTCCAGGGCCACGAACTTGGTGCGCCGGTGTTCGCCGCGATTGTGGAAATAATGGAACGCCATCTTCAGCGCCACTTCCACGCCGGCCGAACCGTTGTCGGCGTAGAACACCTTGGCCAGCGGCTCGCGATCCGGCTGGCGAGGGGCCAGCGCAAGCAGGCGTTCGGCAAGCTGCACTGCAGGCGCATGCGAGAAACCAGCCAGCATCACCTGCTCCAGGGTCTGCGCCTGGCGCGCGATGGCAGCGCCGATCCGCGGTTCGCCGTGACCGAACAGATTGGTCCACCAGCTGCTGACCGCGTCCAGGTAGCGGCGTCCGTCGTAACCCACCAGCCATGCGCCTTCGCCGCGTGCGATAGGCACCAGCGGCAGCGTGTTCGGGTGCTCGCGCATCTGCGTGCACGGGTGCCACAGCACTTCCAGGTCGCGCGAACGCCAGTCCCCGGCCTCTGTTAGCATTTGAGCTTCATGATCGTTTCCCTGCATCCGCCCATCATATCGACCACCGCAGGCCCCCGCACCGGAGTTCGCGGATGAGCCGTCGCCTGCCCATCATCCATGGCATCAGCGAACGCGGCGAAGGCCCGTCCGAACGCATCGTCGAGGTGCTGGATCTCGAATTCAGCAACGGCGAACGCCGGCATTTCCACCGGCAGAAACCGCACGGCCATGGCGCGGTCGTGGTGGTGCCGATGCTGGACGACGAGACGGTGCTGCTGGTGCGTGAATACGCGGCGGGCGTGCACCGTTACGAGCTGGGCCTGGTCAAGGGCCGCATCGATGCCGGCGAAACCCCGGTGCAGGCCGCCGATCGCGAGCTGCAGGAAGAAGCCGGCTACGGCGCGCGCCGGCTCGAGGTGCTGCGCGCGTTGAGCCTGGTGCCCACCTACATGAGCCACCAGTCGTGGCTGGTGCTGGCGCGCGATCTTTATCCGCAACGCCTGCCCGGCGACGAGCCCGAGGAACTGGAAGTGGTGCCGTGGAAGCTCGATGCGCTGGACCAGCTGATGCTACGCGATGATTTTTCCGAAGGCCGTTCGCTGGCGGCGCTGTTCATCGCCCGTGAGTGGTTACGAGGGCAGGCATGAGTCTGGTTACCGCCGACCTGCGTGAAGCGGTCATCGCCATCGCCCGCGAGGCGGCCGCGGCGATCCTGGCCGTGTACGAGAATGCCTTCGAGGTCGAAAGCAAATCCGATTCCAGTCCACTGACCGCCGCCGACCTGGCTGCGCACCGGATCATCGTCGATGGCCTGGAACGGCTGACCCCGGACTGGCCGATCCTTTCCGAGGAAGCCGCCGATATCCCCTGGGAAACGCGCCGGCACTGGACCCGTTACTGGCTGGTGGACCCGCTGGATGGCACCCGCGAGTTCGTCAAGCGCAACGGCGAGTTCACCGTCAACATCGCCCTGATAGAACAGGGTGTGTCCGTGTTCGGGGTCGTGCTGGCGCCGGTCGGCGGGACCGTCTGGCATGGCGTGGCTGGCGCGGAAGCCTGTCGACGCGATGGCGAAACCGACACGCTGTTGCGCACCCGCGCACCGGCCACGGGAACCTTGCGCGTGGCCGCCAGCCGCTCGCACCGCGATGCGCGTACCGAAGCCTTGCTGGCCCGGATCGGCGATGCGGAGACGCTGGGCCTGGGGTCGTCGCTGAAGTTCTGTCGCATCGCCGACGGCACGCTGGATGTGTACCCGCGCTTCGGTCCTACCTCCGAATGGGACACGGCCGCTGCGCAATGCGTGCTGGAGGCGGCCGGTGGCGCGGTCATCGCGCCGGACGGACGCGCCTTCCGCTACAACCAGCGGCCCACGTTGTTGAACGGCGATTTCATCGCCCTGGGCGACCCGCAGTTGCCGTGGAGGAGCTGGATTGGATAAGCAGGCAGATATCACCGATTTGCTCGCGATCATGGCGCGATTGCGCGATCGCGAAACCGGGTGCCCCTGGGATATCGAGCAGGACTTCGCCAGCATCGCTGCGTACACCATCGAGGAAGCGTACGAGGTCGCCGATGCGATCGACCGCAACGACCTGGACCATCTGAAGGACGAGCTGGGCGACCTGCTGCTGCAGGTGGTGTTCCATGCGCAGATGGCGCGCGAGCAGGGCGCCTTCGATTTCGCCGACGTGGTCGCGGCGATCTGCGACAAGATGACGCGCCGGCATCCGCATGTGTTTGCTGGCGCCAGCGTCGAAGATGCCGAGGCCCAGACCCGCGAATGGGAAGCGCAGAAGCAGCGCGAACGCCAGGCCGCGGGCGACGACGATACCTCGGCACTGGCGGGCATCTCGCGTGGCATGCCCGAATGGCAGCGCGCGGTGAAGCTGCAGTCGCGCGCGGCGCGGGTCGGTTTCGACTGGCCCGGCACCGATCCGGTGATCGCCAAGCTGCATGAGGAAATCGAGGAAGTGCGGGTGGAATTCGCACGCGGCGACGTCGAAGCCAATCGCGAACGCCTGCAGGACGAGATCGGCGACGTCCTCTTCGTCTGCGCCAACCTGGCGCGCCATGCGAAGGTCGATGTCGGCGCCGCGCTGCGCCACGCCAACCTGAAATTCGAGCGGCGCTTCCGCAGCATGGAGTCGCTTGCGGCCGGCGAGGGCGCAAGCCTCGCGCAGTTGCCGCTGGAACAGCAGGACGCCTATTGGAACCAGGCCAAGCGGATCGAGCGCGGGCAGGAATGAAGACCCTGCTGCTGTTCCTGCTGACCGCCATCGCCGAGATCGTCGGCTGCTACCTGCCCTATGTCTGGCTGCGCAAGGGAGGCAGTGCATGGCTGGTATTGCCGGCGGCGGTCAGCCTGGCCTTGTTCGCCTGGTTGCTTACCCTGCATCCGACCGCCTCCGGCCGCGTGTATGCGGCTTACGGTGGGGTCTACGTGACCGTGGCCATCGGTTGGCTGTGGTGGGTCGATGCGGTCAAGCCGACGCGCTGGGACCTGCTCGGCGTGGCGTTGTGCCTGCTGGGCATGGGCGTCATCATGTTCGCGTCGCGCACCGCCTGAAGCCCCGGGGAGAAGTCATGAGCCGCTTCGCCAGTTTCCGCGAGTTCTATCCTTTCTATCTCGAAGAGCACAGCAATCGCACCTCGCGCCGGCTGCATTTCATCGGCAGCTGGGGCGTGATTGCGCTGCTGGCCACGGCCGCGATCACCGGCAATGCGTGGTGGGCACTGGGCGCGTTGTTCTGCGGCTATGGCTTCGCCTGGGTCGGGCATTTTTTCTTCGAAAAGAACCGCCCGGCGACGTTCAAGCATCCGCTTTATTCGTTCGCCGGCGACTGGGTGATGTTCAAGGACATCCTGCTCGGCAAGGTCAGGCTCTGAATCGGTATGGCCTGAATCGGCGCGCAGCGATCAGAACTTGCTCCTGAAGGCGAAATAGGCGGCACCCAGCAGGCACAGCCCCGCCCACAGGTAGTCCAGCTTCAGCGGCTCCTTCAGGTAGAAGACCGCGAAGGGCACGAACACGCCCAGGGTGATGATCTCCTGCATGATCTTCAGCTGGCCGACGCTCAGCACGGTATAGCCGATCCGGTTGGCCGGTACCTGCAGCAGATATTCGAACAGCGCGATACCCCAACTGACCAGCGCGGCCACCAGCCACGGCTTCGCGCTCAGTTCCTTGAGGTGCGCATACCAAGCGAAGGTCATGAATATATTGCTCAGGATGAGCAGGGAAATGCTGGCCAGGACAGGGTGCATGCTTTCGATTCCGTTGTGATGGGCTTGGCCGAGCGGGTGGTCGGCCTGTTGCGAAAGAGTAGGGCATGTCCCTGTTCCGTCGCCGTCTTCACATGCCGTCAACCGTACGGCAGGTACTTTCACAAACCTGAAGAAACGACGGAGGCAGCATGCGCCAAACTCAGGAAACCGCAGGACTGGTGCTGGTGGTCGAAGACAACCGCAACATTTCCGAAATGATCGGCGAATATCTGGAAGGACGCGGCTTCGAGGTGGATTACGCCACCGATGGCCTGGATGGTTACCGGCTGGCGGTCGAGAACAGCTACGACGTGCTGGTCCTCGACCTGATGCTGCCGCGCATGGATGGCATGGAAGTCTGCCGCCGCCTGCGTACCGAGGCGCGCAAGTCCACGCCGGTGCTGATGCTGACCGCGCGCGACACCCTGGACGACAAGCTGACCGGGTTGGGCTCGGGCGCAGACGATTACCTGACCAAGCCGTTCGCGATCCAGGAATTGGAAGCGCGGCTGCGCGCGCTGATCCGGCGCGAACGCCGCCAGGTAGGTGCGGAGGTGCTGAAGGTCGCCGACATGGCGCTGGATCCGGTCAGCATGCGCGCTACCCGCGGTGGCTCGGAGCTGATGCTTTCGCCGATCGGATTGCGCCTGCTGACTATCCTGATGCGCGAATCGCCGCGCGTGGTCACCCGCCAGGAGATCGAACGCGAGATCTGGGGCAACGGCCTGCCGGATTCGGACACCTTGCGCAGCCATCTCTACAACCTGCGCAAGGTCATCGACAAGCCTTTCGACAAACCGCTGTTGCATACGGTGCAGAGCGCCGGTTACCGCATCGCCGACATCGCCTAGCCGCAAGCCGGATACGGGCATGATTTTGCCAATATGATCCAGCTACTCCGAGACGGTACATAAGATGCGGCAAGGCCTGCCCCGCAAGATCCGGATCGCCTTCATCATCCAGGTGGTGCTGGCCAGCCTTGCGATCGTTCTGGGCGTGTTCCTGGTGTCGGCGGTGATCAAGCACAGCCTGATCAATACCGCGCTGCAGGAAGAAGCCACGCACTTCTGGGACCTGTATGGTGCGTCGGAGACCCAGCCGCCGCCCAACACCTACAACATACGCGGCTACCTGGTGCCGCGCGGGCGTTCCAACCTGCTGTTGCCGGAGAACCTGCGCGCGCTGAAGCCGGGGTTCCATGAACTGAAAGATGACGACCTGCTGGTGCTGGTGGACGAGAAACCGGCAGGGCGCCTGTACCTGGTGTTCCTGCGCTCGCAGGCCGAGCGCCTGGCCTTCTATTTCGGCACCTTGCCGATCATCCTCACTCTGATCGCCATCTATGCGGTTTCATGGCTGACCTATCGCGCCTCCAAGCGCCTGGTCTCACCGGTCAGCTGGCTGGCGGAACAGGTCATGCGCTGGGATCCGCGTGGCCCCGATATCAGCAGCCTGGCACCGGACAAACTGCCGGCCGACGTGCAGGGCGAAGCACGGCAGCTGGCCTCGGCGCTGCACGGCCTGGCCCATCGCGTATCGGCGCATGTCGAGCGCGAACGCGACTTCACCCGCGATGCGAGCCATGAGTTGCGCACCCCGCTCACCGTGATCCGCGTGGCCAGCGACATGGCCATGGCCGAGGACTCGCCACCGCGGGTGACCCGCGCCCTGCAACGCATCCAGCGCGCGGGCCGCGACATGGAAGCGGTGATCGACGCCTTCCTGATCCTCGCGCGCGAGGCCAACGTGGAGCCGCAGAGCGAGGATTTCGACCTTGCCGACATCGTCCTGGACGAAGCCGACAACGCACGTTCGCTGCTGATCGGCAAGCACGTGGACCTGGAAGTCACCTGCAACGCCAAGCCACGCCTGCACGCGCCACCGCGGGTCATGCAGGTCGTGATAAGCAACCTGTTGCGCAATGCCTGCAGCTACACCGATGCGGGCCGCATCGAAGTAGTCCTGGAGCAGGATCGCATCGTCGTCCGCGACACCGGCATCGGCATGAGCCAGGACTCCATGTCGCGCGCGTTCGAGCCGTTCTACCGCGCCGATCCCTCGCGTCCGAATGGCACCGGTCTTGGACTTTCCATCGTAAGCAGGTTGTGCGAGCGCTTCGGCTGGAAGGTCGAGCTTGAAAGCGTGCTCGGGCGCGGTACTACCGCGACCATCCGTTTCGTCGCTTAGCCGGCGCTAAACAGGATTGGCAAAGGGAACCCTCGCCCGGCCCGCACTGTCAACGCTGATCGGGGCCATGCGTTAATGCTCCCCGAACCCCACGTCCCCAGGTCCGAATCCCCGCATGAGCCAGCCGCGTAGAAATTCCCCGCGTCCCCGTAGCAAACTGCTTTCCCGCATCGTTGCCGTGGTGGTCATTGCCGCGGTGGTCGTTGCCGGGCTCTGGTACTGGAACAATCGCAAGAGCGAGGCGGCCGAAGGCGCCTACCGCACCGCCACGGTCGATCGCGGCGACATCCGCGTGGTCATCTCTTCCACTGGCACGCTTAGCGCCACCTCCACGGTCACCGTGGGCAGCCAGGTTTCCGGCCAGGTGACTGAAGTGCTGGCCGATTTCAACGACAAGGTAACCAAGAACCAGGTCATCGCACGCATCGATCCGAGTACCTACGATGCGCAGATCGCGCAGGGCAATGCACAGATCGCCAGTGCGCAGGCGTCCCTGCGGCAGTCGCAGGCTACGTTGCGCAATGCCGAGCTTGATTACCAGCGCAAGGCCGATCTCGGCAAGCAGCAACTGGTGGCGAAGAGCGACGTCGACCTGGCCCGCGCCGCGCGCGACCAGGCCCAGGCCCAGGTCAACGCCTCGCAGGCACAGATCACCCAGCAGACGGCGGCCACCCAGGCCACGCGCATCAACCTGGGCCGCACCGTGATCCGTTCGCCGGTCGATGGCGTGGTCCTGACCCGGACCATCGAGCCCGGCCAGACCGTGGCCGCCAGTTTGCAGGCGCCGGAGCTGTTCACCATCGCCGAAGACCTGGCCAAGATGAAGATCGAACTGGCCGTGGACGAGGCCGATATCGGACAGGTCAAGGTCGGCCAGGGCGTGTCGTTCACCGTCGATGCCTTCCCCGATCGCCAATTCCGCGGCACCGTGGAACAGGTGCGCCTGTCCGCCACCACCACCAGCAACGTGGTCACCTATCCGGTGGTGGTCACCGTGGACAACAGCGACGGCACATTGCTGCCGGGCCTGACCGTGAATGCCGAGATCGAGGTGAGCAAGCGCGACGGCGTGCTGAGGATTTCCAACGCGGCGCTGCGTTACAAGCCGGCCGACAGCGCCGCCACGCAACAGGTGGCGGTGCCTGCGGTGGTGCGCGGTGCTGGCGGCGGTATCACCGATGACCTGGCGCGCACGGTCGTGCAGATGAAGGTCGATCCGCAACAGCAGGCGGCATTCGATGCCGCAGTCGCCAGCATCCGCGAACGCCAGGCCGCACGCCAGGCCGCCGCGAAAGCCGGTGGCGGCACTTCCATGTTCGGTGGCGGCCCGGGCGGTGGTTCTCGCGCCTCCAGTAGCGGCACCAGTGGTGGAATGCAGGCGCAGATGCGCCAGCGCATGCTGGAACGCTACCAGCAGGATTTCGCAGCGTTCCGTACCAGCCTGGACGACGCCCAGCGCAAGCAATGGGATGCCGCGGTATCCGCGCTGACCAGCGCCAAACGCGCGCCGCTGTACAAACTGGTCGATGGCAAGCCGCAACAGGTGCAGGTGCGCATCGGCGCCAGCGACGGCACGAATACCGAGGTTTCCGGCGACATCAAGCAGGGCGACCAGATCGTCACCGGCGAGCGCGCCAAGGAATGAAACAGGATCCGACAGCGGTACCGGTGATAGAGACACGCGGGTTGGGCAAGGTTTATTCGCCCGGCAGCGAGGCCGAGGTCGTCGCTTTGAAAGGCGTGGACCTGGTGATCCGGCGCGGCGATTTCGTCGCGATCATGGGGCCTTCGGGTTCGGGCAAGTCGACCCTGATGAACCTGATCGGATGCCTGGATACGCCCAGCGCCGGTGTCTACGAATGCGATGGCATCGACGTGGCTACACTGGATGCGGAAGAGCTGGCGATCCTGCGTCGCGACAAGATCGGCTTCGTGTTCCAGGGCTTCAACCTGCTACCGCGGATGAGCGCGCTGGACAACGTGGCCATGCCACTCGGTTATGCGCAGGTGCCACCGGCCGAACGCAAGCGTCGCGCGCAGGAAGCACTGGCGTCGGTCGGCCTGGGCGAACGCTCCTCGCACCGGCCCAGCGAACTCTCCGGTGGCCAGCAGCAACGCGTGGCCATCGCCCGTGCGCTGATCAACAAGCCGCCGATCCTGCTGGCCGACGAACCCACCGGTGCGCTGGACTCGAAGACCGGCGAGGAAATCCTGGCCCTGTTCAAGCGCCTGCGCGACGACGACCACACCGTGATCCTGATCACCCACGATGCCGAGGTCGCCGCGCACGCCGACCGCATCTTCGTGATGCGCGACGGCGAGCTGCACGAAGAGTCGCATGCACGTAAGGAGCAACACGCATGAACTTCCTCGACATCCTGCGCACCGCGATCTTCGCCCTGCGCGGCAACTGGATGCGCAGTGCGCTGACCTCACTGGGCGTGATCATCGGCATCGCGGCGGTGATCGTGATGGTCTCGGTGGGGCAGGGCACCCAGGCGGAAATCGACAAGATGGTGTCCGGCCTGGGCTCCCAGCGCCTGGACATCTCGCCCGGCGCCGGCCGTGGCGGTGGCGGGGTGCGGATGAGCTCCAGCAGCTTCTTCACCCTCAACGAGGGCGACGTGGAAGCGATCCGCACCGAAATTCCGGAAGTGCAGTATGTCGCTGGCGCGCTGCGCGGCAGCACCCAGGTGGTGTATGCGGAGAACAACGCCGCGACCAGCTGGCAGGGCGTGCAGGCGGATTATTTCGACATCAACGGCTGGGTGATCGACAGTGGCGAAGGTTTCGACGCACAGGACTACACCAGCGCCGGCAAGGGCGTGATCCTGGGCGACACGGTGCGCCGGACCCTGTTCGGCGAAGACAGCGGCGTGGGCCAGACCATCCGCCTGGGACGCGTACCGTTCACCGTGCTCGGAACCCTGAAGCCCAAGGGCCAGGGTGGTTTCGGCCAGGACCAGGACGACGTGGTGATGGTGCCCCTGCAGACCGCGCGCCGCCGCCTGATGGGGGCGATGGGCGTGCCCGCGGGCGCGGTGATGCAGATCGCACTGACCGTGGCCGATGCCAAGGACCTGACCTACGCCCAGAGCGAAGTGGAAGCGCTGCTGCGCCAGCGGCACAAGATCGCGCCCGGAGCGGACGACGATTTCAACGTGCGCAATATTTCCGAGATCGTCGCCACCCGCACCGCCACTACCAACCTGATGTCGAAACTGCTGGGCGCGGTGGCCACCATCTGCCTGATCATCGGCGGCATCGGCATCATGAACATCATGCTGGTCTCGGTGACTGAACGGATCCGCGAGATCGGCCTGCGCATGGCGGTGGGCGCGGGGCCGTCAGACGTGCGCCGGCAGTTCTTGGCCGAAGCCATGCTGATCTCGCTGGTTGGTGGCGTCATCGGCATCCTCATTGGCGTGGTCGGGGCGTTGCTGGTG
>JBOHXX010000010.1:0-22911 GCA_050737675.1 Pseudoxanthomonas sp. | reverse complement strand
TGCAACCCGTGTTTCAGGGACGAGCTTTCCGGCGTCTACGGCTTGGTGGCCGGTGCAAGTCGCAGACTTCACGGGTGACGGAAAGGTAGACATGGTTTGGACCAACGGGCAGACGATGCAGATGTGGATTTCGCAAGGCAGCGCTTTCTCAGGAGCCGGTATGCCAGGTTATCCGGCGGCTTGGACGGCGATACGGAGATAATCAACTCCGGTTGCGCACCCTCACAGGATTTGCGTGATCTTCACATTCTGGAGTTGGAGCCGTAGCAGCGGGCTTGCAGATTGAAATACAAGCCCGTTTGTTTGCCGTTATTGAATCCCGTTGCGATCCTGCTACATCATTTCATTTGATGCGGCGCTGGCCAATTAGCCCATCTAAATCGAGCAGCTGGGAGTGTTGAGGGTAATTGCCTTAAGCCAGTGGAATCTGGCTGGGGCGTGGTGGATACGCTGAAGGGAATCAAACGCCTTAGCAGATTGCGTATGTGATCCAAAGGGTAGGTGTCCCTTCAGAGATTCTGGTAATTCGGACCAGACCCACCCTCCGGCGTCACCCAGGTGATGATCTCGTACGGATCCTTGATGTCGCAGGTCTTGCAGTGGACGCAGTTGGCGGCGTTGATCTGCAGGCGTTTTCCCGCATCGTCGTTGACGATCTCGTAGACGTTGGCCGGGCAGAAGCGGGTGCAGGGATTGTCGTATTCCTCGGCGCAGGTGGTGATGCAGATCGAGGTGTCGGCGACCTTGAGGTGCACGGGCTGGTCTTCGTCGTGTTCGGTGGCGGCGTAGTACACGCCCTGCAGGCGGTCGCGCGGGACCAGCGTGCGTTGCACGTAATCGCGTTTGGGTTCCTCGTGCGCACCGACCTTGTCCAGCGACGACCAGTCGGGTTTCATCTTCAGCGTCCACGGCGACAGGCCGGCGGTGACGGTTTCCCATGCCGCATTGAGCATGCCGAACCACAGGCCCTTCTTGAAGCCGGGCTTGATGTTGCGGACCTGGCGCAGTTCCTTCATCGCATCGGAAGCACGCAGCTTGGCGTCGAAACCGGCCGGGTCCATCGACTGGGCCAGGTGTTCGGCGGCCAGCATGCCGCTGCGGATCGCCTGGTGGGTGCCCTTGATCTTGGGCACGTTGAGCAGGCCGGCGGTGTCGCCGATCAGCAGCGCGCCGGGCATTTCCACCTTCGGCAACGATTGCCAGCCGCCGGTGACGATGGCGCGCGCGCCGGCCGAGAGGATGGTGCCGCCTTCCAGCAGCGGTGCGATCAGCGGGTGGTTCTTCCATTGCTGGAAGGCTTCCCAGGGTTTGTATTCCGGATCCGTGTAATCCAGTCCGCTGACGTACCCGAGCGCGATCTGGTTGTTGTCCAGGTGGTACAGGAAGCTGCCACCGTAGATCCTGTTGTCGGCCGGCCAGCCCAGCGTGTGCACGATCTTGCCGGGGCTGACCCGGCCTTCCGGCACCTGCCACAGTTCCTTGATGCCGATCGAATACGCCTGCGGGTCGCTGTCCCGGTCCAGTGCGAACTGCTTGACCAGGCGCTTGGTCAGGTGGCCGCGCGCGCCTTCGGCCAGTACCGTGACCTTGGCGTGGATGTCGATGCCGGCGGTGTAGCCGGGCTTGTGCGTACCATCCCTGGCCACGCCCATGTCGCCGATGCGCACGCCGATGACTTTCCCGCTGTCGTCGTGCAGGGTCTCGGCGGCGGCGAAGCCGGGATAGATTTCCACCCCCAGCGCTTCGGCCTGCGGCGCCAGCCAGGCGCACATCGCACCCAGGCTGACGATGAAGTTGCCCTTGTTGTGCATCCCCGGCGGCACCAGCGGGAACTTGCGTCCGCCGGTCTTGCTGAAATGCCAGAACTCGTCTTCCTTTGCCGCCACGCAGATGGGCGGGGGCGACTCGCGCCAGCCGGGCAACAGCGCGTCCAGCGGACCAGGTTCGATCACCGCGCCGGACAGGATGTGCGCGCCGATGGTGCTGGACTTCTCGATCACGCAGACCGTGAGTTCCGGATTGAGCTGCTTCAGGCGGATGGCGAACGACAGGCCGGCGGGACCCGCGCCGACGGTGACGACGTCGTACTCCATCACGTCGCGCTCCACGCTGGCTTGTTCGGCATCGGTCATCGGGAACTCCATGGCTGGCTTTTGGCTACGGTCATTTTCGGCGTTTGCGCAACAAGGGGCAAATCCGCGAGCATGGCCGCATGACCGTACTGCGTCCCCTTGCGGCGAATGGTAGCGATAACGCGTTGCCGGGAGCGGAACTCTGGTTCGCACCCGGCTGGCTGGCTGAAGGGGCTGCCGATGTGCTGTTCGCTTCGCTGCGCGAGGAGGTCCACTGGGAAACCCATCGCATCCGCCTGTTCGGACGCGAACTGGATTCGCCGCGGCTCAGTTGCTGGATTGGCGATGAAGGCACTGCCTATGCCTATTCCGGCACGCGTTTCCATCCGCATCCCTGGCCCGCGGCGCTGTTCCCCGTCCGCCAGCGGCTTGCGGACGAACTGGATGGCGCATTCAACAGCGTCCTGGCCAATCGCTATCGCGATGGGCGCGACTGCATGGGCTGGCACAGCGACAACGAATCCGCGCTAGGCCCGCGTCCGCTGATCGCCTCGCTGAGCCTGGGGGCGACGCGACGCTTCGTGCTGAAACACCGGCAAGAACCCTCGCGGAAACTGGAACTGGAACTGCCGCATGGCAGCCTGCTGGTGATGGGGGGCGATACGCAGAGGAACTACAAACATGCCTTGCCACGCACCACCAAGCCATTGGGCGAACGCATCAACCTGACGTTTCGCAGGATCGTGGCCTGATCGCGCCCGCGATGCGAAAGATCCCCGTAGGAGCGATGTGAGTCGCGACCGAAACCGCCGGACAATCGGTACCGTTGGAATTCCAGTCGCGACTCACGTCGCTCCTGCGGCGGGGTGCCGCGCCTCAACGCTTGCGCTTCGCGTCCGCTTCACCGGTGACAAGCACCCAGCCCGCGACTTCAGCACCCAGTTTCCCCAGCGCCTGGTCGAAGGCGCTGGTCACCTGGGCCACTTCGGTTCCGCTGGAAGGTTGCACCTGCAGGAAGGTGCGCGAGCCGACGATGCGCTGGTCGCTGGCGTGCAGCAGCTTGGCGGTGAGTTCGATGGTGGCGGAAGGAATCGCGGCGCCGGCGTAGTCGGATTCGAAACGGCGCAGGTCCAGGACCAGCTTGTAGTCGGCGCGGATGCCGCTGCCGGCGCGGGCGACGGCAGGAATCCGGCCCGAATCCTCCAATGCGCGGAGGATGGTGGACTCGACCAGGTCGGTGGAAGGCTGCGCCCAGCTCGCGCCCTTGTACACCTGCAGCTCGCCGGGCACGGGGCGCACGGCGATGCGTGGACTGTCGACCACGCGCGGGGCGGTGGGCTTGCCGACCGACAGTTGCCAGGCGACCGTGGGCCACGATGGATCCGTTGCGACCTGCGGCTGCGGCGCGTAGATCGTGGTCGGGTCGTCCTGCTTGCTGTCCAGGATCGAGCAGCCGGCCAACGCGAGCAAGGCGATGACAGGAAGCGGGCGAAGAAGGCGGTAGGAGCGCATGGATTTCATTTCGGATCGAACTCCTTGGGTGCGTCGCGACCCAGCAGGTAGCGCGCGGGGTTGCCTTCCAGGCGGTCGCTGACCCGGCGCAGGTCGCGGATCAGGCTGCGCAGTTCGCTCAGGGTGGGGCCGAGTTGGCCCAGGCCATCATTGGCGAAGCTGTTGATGGCCGCGCGGTTCTCGCCGAGGATCGAGTCGGCGTTGCCGGCGGCCGAATCCAACCGCGCCAGGGTGCTGTCGAGCTTGTTCAACAGTGGCGGCAACTGCTTCACCAAGTTCTCGTCCAGGCGCTGCACGGTGCCGTTGGTGGTATCCAGGGTCCGGTCCAGGTTGCGCGCTGCATCGCGCGCGCTGACCAGCAACGCCTGCAGGCCCTGGTCGCGGTCGGCCATCGAACCGCTGACGGCTTCCAGGTGCTCGAGGGTGGCGGTGATGCTGGCCACGTTCTTGTCGCTCAACACCTGGTCCAGGCGCTCGACGATGCGATTGGCCGTGTCGGAGATGTTCTGCAACGCCGAGGGCGTGGTCTGGATCAACGGCGCGTCGCGGGTATCGACCGAAGTCAGCGCCGGCGCCTGCGGCGTGCCGCCGCTGAGCTGGATGATGGAGGGGCCGGTAAGGCTGGTGATGGCCAGCTTGGCGCGGGTGTCGGTCTTGACCGGGGTACTGGAATCCAGGCGGATCCGCGCGATCACCTGGCGCGGGTCGTTCGGCGCCAGCGACAGTTTGGTGATCGAGCCGACCGCGATGCCGTTGTATTGCACCGGGCTGCCCACCGACAGGCCAGTCACGGCTTCGCGGAACACCACCTGGTATTCCTGCCAGCTGCGTTCGGACGAATACTTGGCCGCCCACAAGCCGAACAACAGCAGCGCCGCGGCGATGATCAGGGTGAAGGCGCCGATGAGGACGTAATTGGCTTTGGTTTCCATGGCTCAGGACGCCTCTTGCTGGGTTCGTTCTTGCATGGTTCTTTCCTGGTAGGCATCGCGACCATCGCGTGCGGCGCGCGCACGCGGGCCGTGGAAATATTCCTGCACCCACGGATGGTCGAACTTCTCGACCTCGGCGAGCGGTGCGTTGATCACCACCTTGCGGTCGGCCAGCACCGCGACCCGGTCGCAGATAGCGTACAGGGTGTCCAGGTCGTGGGTGATGAGGAACACGGTCAGTCCCAGCGCTTGTTGCAGGGTCCGGATCAACCGGTCGAAGGCGGCTGCGCCGATCGGATCCAGTCCGGCGGTGGGTTCGTCCAGGAACAACAACGGCGGATCCAGGGCCAACGCGCGGGCCAGGCCGGCGCGCTTGCGCATACCGCCGGACAGTTGCGAGGGCAGCTTGTTCAATGCATCGGCCGGCAGACCGGCCAGCTTCACCTTCAGCAGGGCCAGTTCGTAGCGCCAGCTGTCGGGCAGTTCGGAGTGGTGTTCCTTCAGCGGCACCTGCACGTTCTCGCCCACGGTCAGCGACGAGAACAGCGCGCCGTCCTGGAACAGCACGCCGGTGTTGCGCTCGATGTGCTGGCGATCCTGCGGTCGGGTCGAGCGCGCATCGGTACCCAGCACCTCGATCTGACCGGCATCGGGAATGCGCAGCCCCAGGATCGAACGCATCAGCACCGACTTGCCCGTACCGGAGCCGCCGACCACGCCGAGGATCTCGCCGGGCACGACATCCAGGTCCAGGTCCTCGTGCACGACCTGTTCGCCGAAGCGGTTGACCAGCCCGCGTACGCGGATGATCGGCGGGACGCCGTCCATATGTTCGCGTGCATCGCTGCGTGCCACGTCTTCGCGCGCCATCGCTACCAGTCCATCTTCATGAACCACAACGCCGCCAGCGCGTCGAGGATGATCACCAGCGAGATGGCCTGGACCACGCTGGAGGTGGTGCGTTCGCCCACCGATTGCGCGGTGCCTTCCACCTGCAATCCTTCCAGGCAGCCAATCAAGCCGATGATCAGCGCGAACACCGGCGCCTTGGACATGCCGACGAAAAAGTGCCGCACTTCCAGGGTCTCGTGCATGCGCGCCAGGTACATCTGCGGCGGGATGCCCAGGTCGAAGGCGCCGACGGTGATGCCACCGGCCAGGCCGGCCATCATCGCGATGAAGGTCAGCAGGGGCAAGGTGATGAGCAGGGCCAGCAGGCGCGGGATCACCAGCAGGTCGATCGGGTCCAGGCCCAGGGTGCGGATCGCGTCGATCTCCTCGCGACTTTGCATCGCGCCGATCTGCGCGGTGAATGCGCTGGCGGTGCGCCCGGCCAGGACGATGGCGGTGAGCAGCACCGCGAATTCGCGCAGGAAGGCGATGCTGACCAGTTCCACCACGTAAATCTCCGCGCCGAAATCGCGCAGGATGGTCGAGCCGAGGAAGGCGATGACCGCGCCGACCAGGTAGGACAGCAGGATCACCAGCGGCACAGCGTCCAGGCCCACCTGTTCCATGTGGAAGACGGTGGCGGTCACGCGCAGGCGTCGCGGCTCGCGCAGGATGCGCAACATCTTCACCAGGTTCTCGCCGGTGAAGCTGACCAGGGCCATCATTTCCTTGCCGTTGTCCTGCACCCGGTAGCCGAGGCGCGCCAGCGCGGCAGTGAAGCCGTAGTCGCGCTTCTTCTTCGGACGATCGTCGGCCACGTCTTCGATGGTGGACACCAGCGCCTGGTGTTCCTCGCGGAAGTGGAGGTCTTCCAGGGCGATGCCGTTGCGCGCGGCATGCCGCAGCAGCTGCAGCACGCCGGCCGAATCGATCCTGGCGATGCCGGTGGCATCGATGCCCTTCGCGCCGGCCGGCATTTCGCGCAGGCGCTCGGCGACCTGCAGCGCGGTCGCGATCGTCCATTGCCCGGCCAGCCGAACCCATGCGGGATCGGCGGCGTCGGTATCGAAGCGGGGGCGGGCGTCTGTCTGGGTCATATCGCGCGTCCGGGAGCATACAGTCTATGCGGTGACCGGCCGCCGTGACCGGGAATCGGCTTGGTCATGGCCCGCTGCAACCGGGACAGGCCCTAAACTAATCCCATGCCGCAAACCGCCGACACCACGATCGCGTCCACGACCGCCACTTCCACTTATGCGCAGCGCATCGCCTTCGTATGCGAGGTGGCCAGTCGCCTGCATACCTGCGGGACCACCGCGCAACGCCTGGAAGGGGCGGTGGTCGCCCTGGCGACGCGACTGGAGCTGGAATGCGAACCTTGGTCGAACCCCACCGGCCTGATCCTGAGTTTCAGCGACCCTACGCGGCCGCTGGGCGCCAGCGACACCACCCGGGTGATCCGCCTGGCGCCGGGCGAGAACGACCTGTACAAGCTGGGCGAAGCCGACCGTATCGCCGAGGCGGTGGCCGGCGGCGCGATGAGCATCGCCCAGGGCCATACCGCCCTGCACGCGCTGGACCGCAAGCCCAGCCTGCGCTGGCGGGCTACCCATTTACTGGCGTTCGCGCTGGCTTCGGGCGCGGTGGCCGGCCTGTGGCGCCTGCCATGGATCGATATCGCCACGGCGACGCTGATCGGACTCCTGATCGGCGTGCAGTCGCAGCTGAACGAACGGCGTCCGCGGCTGAAGGAAGCCAGCGATGCGGTGTCTGCATTGATGGCCGGCATGGTCGCGGTGCTGGTTTCCTACTTCATCCAGCCGCTGAACCTCAACAGCGTGATCATCGCTTCGCTGGTGGTGCTGCTGCCCGGCATGACCTTGACCAATGCGGTCAATGAACTCACCAGCGGGCACCTGGTTTCGGGCACCGCGCGTTTCGCCGGGGCCGTCACCACCATCCTCAAGTTGACCGTGGGCACGCTGATTGCCTTGACCCTGGCCCAGCTGGTCGGCCTGTATCCGGAGGTGCGCGCATTGCGGCCGCAGCCGGACTGGGTGGAATGGACTTCGCTGGTGCTGGTGGCCTACGCCTTCGCGGTTTTGTTCAAGGCGCATCGCCGCGATTACGTATGGGTGATGGCCGCGGCGATCTGCGGTTACCTGATCTCGCGCCACGCGGGGGAAGCATGGGGAAGTCCGGTCGGCATCTTCCTGTCCGCGCTGACCCTCACTGCAGCGGGCAACGCCTTCGCGCGCTGGACCAACAAGCCCGGCGCCATCATCCGCGTGCCCGGCATCATCATGCTGGTGCCGGGCAGCAACAGCCTGCGCGGGGTGTTGAGCCTGGTGCAACAGCAGGACGTGGTGGTCGGGAATTCGGCGTTGCTGGCGGTGACCAACATCGTGATGGCGTTGGTCGCTGGGCTGCTGTTCGGCAACTTGTTGCTGCCGGCGCGGAAGAATCTCTGACGGGAACTTGATCCCAGCCTCCTCCCTTGCGCGTAGTGCAGGGGAGGATTGAGGAGAGGTGTCTTTGACTTTGCTCCTGCCTTTTTTGCTCGTCATCCCCGCGGAGGCGGGGATCGCTCCTCGCTCTTGTCTGGAAGCAAGGCGCGCCCAACGTTGAAGCCGTTGGGTCCGCAAGCGGGGTTCCAGGATCAAATGCAAAAGCAGCGTCCTCCCGCCACAAAGAAAACGCCGGCAATGCCGGCGTTTTCTCGACTTCCTATCGACTGCAGGCAATCAGCCGGTCAGCTTCACCAGCAATTCCTCACGACCCAGGTTTTCCGCTTCCGCCGCGCGCCTTGCGCGGTACTCGAATGTGCCGGCAGCCAGGCCGCGTTCGGAAATCACCACGCGGTGCGGGATGCCGATCAGTTCGATGTCGGCGAACATCTGGCCCGGGCGCAGGCCGCGGTCGTCGAATGCCGTATCGATGCCGGCGGCTTGCAGTTCGTCGAACAACTGCTGCGCGGCCGCGTTCACCGCCGCGTCGTTCTTCGGGTTGATGGTGCAGATCGCCACCGTCCACGGCGCCATCGGTTCGGGCCAGATGATGCCGGCGTCGTCGTGGTTCTGTTCGATCGCTGCAGCGACGATGCGCGAGACGCCGATGCCGTAGCAGCCCATCGACAGGGTCGTGGCCTTGCCGTTTTCATCCAGCACGGTCGCGTTCATCGCCTCGGCATAGCTGCGGCCCAGTTGGAACACGTGGCCCACCTCGATGCCGCGCACGATGCGCAGCTCGCCGCCGTCCTCGGCGCGGTCGCCTTCGACCACGTTGCGGATGTCGGCGGTGGTTCCAGGCTCGGGCAGGTCGCGGCCCCAGTTGACCCCGGCGATATGGAAACCGGCCTCGTTGGCGCCGATCACGAAATCGGCGAGCGCCGCCACTTCGCGGTCGGCGATGACGCGGATCGTGGTCTTAGGATTGAGCGGACCGAGGAAGCCGGGCTCGCTGCCCAGGTGTTCCAGGATCTCGGCCTCGCTGGCCATGCGGTAATCGGCCAGGCCCGCGACCTTGCGCAGCTTGATCTCGTTGACCGAATGGTCGCCGCGCACCAGCGCCAGCACGAAACCTTCCTCAGTCATCACCGCGATCGACTTGACCGTGCGCTGCAAGGGAATGCCGAGCAACGCGGCGACTTCCTCGCAGGTCTTCTGCGTCGGTGTGTCGACCTTGCGCATTGCTTCGGCGGCCGCGGGACGCGCGCCAGGCGATGCCGCCTGCGCCTTTTCCAGGTTGGCCGCGTAATCGGAACCGGTGGAGAAGGCGATGGCGTCCTCGCCCGAATCGGCGAGCACGTGGAATTCCTGCGAGGCGTCGCCGCCGATCGCGCCGGAGTCCGCCAGCACCGCGCGGAAGTCCAAGCCCAGGCGGGTGAAGATGCGGGTGTAGGTGGCGTGCATGTTGTTGTATTCGTCGACCAGGCCTTGATCGGTCAGGTGGAACGAATACGCATCCTTCATCAGGAACTCGCGCGCGCGCATGACCCCGAACCGCGGGCGGATCTCGTCGCGGAACTTGGTCTGGATCTGGTAGAAGTTGACCGGCAGCTGCTTGTAGCTTGCCAGCTCCTGGCGGGCGAAGTCGGTGATCGCTTCCTCGGCGGTGGGGCTGTAGCAGTACTCGGCTTCCTTGCGGTCCTTGATCTTCAGCAGCTGGGCGCCGAATTTCTGCCAGCGCCCGGTCTCTTCCCACAACTCGCGCGGCTGGATCGTCGGCAGCAGCAGTTCGATGGCGCCGGCGCGGTTCATTTCCTCACGGACCACCTTCTCCACCTTGCGCAGCACGCGCAGGCCCAGCGGCGACCAGGTGTACAGGCCGGTGGCCAGCTTGCGGATCATGCCAGCGCGCAGCATCAGGCGATGGCTGACCAGTTCGGCGTCGGCGGGGGTTTCCTTGGTGGTGCGTAGATGGAATTGCGACAGGCGCATCGTGGGGTTTCGCAGCGTGGGGAACCGGCATTTTGCCAGTTGCGGCGTCAACTTGCGGCCTTGCGCTCAGTCGCTGCGGTCGCCCTTGACCTCGATGGCGCGGTCGGGAGTGCGGTCGATGCGCTCGAAAGGCCGACCCTTGGGTGGTTTGTCGGTGATCTGCAGGACGCCGGCGGCGTCGCGCCAGCGGTACAGCGAGGGCCGCGCATCGCGTGCCAGTTCGGCCGCGGCGTGCTCGGCGCGCCGCTGTTTCGCCTCGGTCCTCGCCGCCGGTTCGCGCGACAGCCACCAGGCGACGCCTATGCCCAGCGCCAGGCCGGCGACGATGGCCCAGGCCAGGCGCATGCTTCAGGCCGTGGGTTGCGGCTTGCAGTAGGCCTTGACCGCGGCTTCGGCCAGGCCGCGCTGGTTGGCGCGGTCGTCGTCGTTGAGGGTCTTGTCCGGCTTGCCGTCGCCGTCGGTGTCCTGCTGCACGCCGGTGTTGCCGGCCAGTATCTGCAGGTTGAGCCTGGCGGTGGTGCATTGCGGGTTTTCCACCGATTTTCCGACCGCCGTACTCTCGACTACCGGTGCTCCGCGATTGTCGATGCGACGGTCCTTGACCTGTTGGTTGGGTGGCGGACTGTCGGCGTAGTGACTGACGCCTTGGGCGTCCTTCCACTGATAGACCTTGCCGGCCAGGGCGGTGGTGCAGGCGCTGGCCAGGACCACCAGGGCGCAAACGCGGATCAGGAGCGGACTTTTGGACAGGGCGCGCATGGCGGCCTCCAGGCAGGGAGATAGGGGATGCAGGCGATTGCAGCACTGCCGGGCCGGGCTGGCAAGTCGCCCGGTTGGGATAAACTGCGACGCATGGACGAAAACAAGCAAGCCCCGCGCTCGCGCACCATCTATCTGCTGCCCAACCTGTTCACCACGGCGGGCCTGTTCGCGGGCTTCTACGCGATCATCGCGGCGGCCAACGGCCAGTTCGTGCATGCCTCGGTGGCGGTATTCATCGCCGCGGTGATGGATGGCCTTGATGGACGGGTGGCGCGCCTGACCGGCACCAGCACCGAGTTCGGGGTGCAGTACGACTCGCTGGCCGACCTGGTCAGCTTCGGCATGGCCCCGGCCCTGGTGATGTACCACTGGGCACTGTCGTACATGAAGTTCGACAGCGACGTGATGGGCAGGGTGGGCTGGGCGGTGGCGTTCCTGTATGCCGCCTGCGCGGCCTTGCGCCTGGCCCGCTTCAACACCCAGGTGGGAACGGTGGACAAGCGCTGGTTCATCGGCCTGGCCAGTCCGGCGGCAGCGGGGCTGATGATGTCCTTCGTCTGGGCCTTCGCCGATGGCGACCTGGGCTGGAGTGGCGAGCAGCTGCGCTACGTGGCGCTGGGCGTGACCCTGGTGGCGGCCCTGCTGATGGTCAGCAGGATCCGCTTCTGGAGCTTCAAGGGTGGTGGCGCGAATGCGAACCGCGCCATCCGGGTTCCTTTCTACGTGTTGCTGCTGGTGCCGGTGGTGATCGCGGTGCTGGCCATGGACCTGCCGCGCGCGCTGCTGGCCATCGGCGTGGTCTATGCGTTCTCGGGCCCCGTGTACTGGTTGTGGCGGCGTACCCGCAAGACGCCGGAGGCGGCCACGTGAGCGAGTTGTGGTCGTCGCAACAGCATGAATGGCTGACTGCGCTGGGCCACACCTTGTATGTGCAGGGAACGGCGGAAGCGCCCGTAGCATCCTCGCCCGAACCCGTCGTCCCGCGCCGCGAGCACACATCACGAGAGCAGGCACCACCCGCCCAGGCGCCCGCCCGCCGCGCGCCGAGGCCCGAACCCGCCGAGGTCGGTGTCCGCGTCGCGGAACCCACGCCGCAGCGCACCGCGTCACGTCTGCCGGACAAACTCCATTTCGCCCTGATCCGCGCGTCCGGCTGCAATCCCAATGCCGAAGACGCGGCCGCGATCATCGCGCAATGGCCGCCCTCGCATGAGTTGCGCGGCAATCCCGCGGCCAAGCGCGCGTTGTGGCCACAGCTGCGCGCGCTGCGAAGGAAGCCGCTGCCGTGAGCGCGGTGGCGGTCGACGCCGACGAATTCCCGGACGCCAGCCTGCGTTCGATGCGCGAAAGCGACCTGGATACGATCCTGGCCATCGAGCAGCGGGCCTATCCGTTCCCGTGGACGCGCGGCATCTTCCGCGACTGCCTGGCGGCCGGTTATCCGGCGTGGATCCTGCAGGAACATGGCTTGCCGATCGGCTATGCGGTGATCAGCGTGGCCGCCGACGAGGCGCATATCCTCAACATCTGCATCGCACCGGAGCGCCAGGGCCGCGGCCATGGTCGCCGCCTGTTGCGCATGCTGGTCAAGCTGGCGCGCGATCTCGGCGCCGCACGCATCTTCCTCGAAGTGCGGCCCTCCAATCCTCCCGCGATCGCGCTGTACCACGACGAAGGCTTCAACGAAATCGGCCGCCGCCCGCGCTATTACCCGGCACGCGACGGCCGCGAGGACGCGCTGGTGATGGCGATGGAACTGGTCGACGAAGACATCAGCACGATGCCGCCGTTGTAGGTCTGTAGGAGCGGTGTCGTGGGAGCGGCGTCCCGCCGCGAGCTTTTGATCTTGTTGCATCAGGCCAGGAGCTCGCGGGTGGAAGCCGCTCCTGCGAGAAGGTCAAGATCAAGAGCTCGCGGCGGGACGCCGCTCCCACAAAGGCTGATCCCACAGTCTGGTCTTGCGTTGCCGCGCAGCGCCCGAGCCCGGACAATGGCTGCCCCGACCCGCTTACGGAACGCCACGCCATGTCCATCCTCCGCATGACCGACCTCGATCTCGCCGGCCAGCGCGTGCTGATCCGCCAGGATCTCAACGTGCCGATCGAGCATGCCGAGGGACAGCCGGGACGGATCACTTCGGAACAGCGCATCACCGCCTCGCTGCCGACCTTGAAGCTGGCGCTGGAAAAAGGCGCGGCGGTGATGGTCACTTCGCACCTCGGTCGGCCAAAAGAAGGTGTGTGGAGTCAGGCCGATTCGCTGGCGCCGGTAGCGAAGCGCCTTTCGGAACTGCTGGGCGTGGACGTGCCCCTGGTCAAGGACTGGGTGGACGGCGTCGATGTCGCACCCGGCCAGTTGGTATTGCTGGAAAACTGCCGCATGAACGTGGGCGAGGGCAAGGACGACGAAGCCCTGTCGAGGAAATATGCAGCGCTGTGCGACGTATTCATCATGGACGCCTTCGGCACCGCGCACCGCGCGCAGGCTTCCACCCACGGCGTGATCAGGTTCGCCAGGCAAGCCGCCGGCGGCCCGCTGCTGATGGGCGAACTGGACGCACTGGCCAAGGCGTTGGACAAGCCCGCGCATCCGTTGCTGGCGATCGTCGCCGGCAGCAAGGTCTCGACCAAGCTGGAGCTGCTGTCCAACCTGGTCGGCAAGGTCGACCAGTTGATCGTCGGCGGCGGCATCGCCAACACCTTCATCGCCGCCGAAGGCCATGGCGTGGGCAAGTCGCTGGTGGAAATGGACCTGCTCGACACCGCGCGCAGGATCATCGCCGACGCCAGGGCGCGCGGCGCCGAGATCCCGGTGCCTACCGATGTCGTGGTCGCTTCCGAATTCAAGGCCGACGCGGTCGCCACGGTCAAGGCGGTGGACGCGGTCGGCGCGGACGACATGATCCTGGATATCGGCCCGGACACCGCCGCGCGCTACGCGAAGATGATCGCCGCGGCCGGCACCGTGGTCTGGAACGGGCCGGTCGGCGTGTTCGAGTTCGACGCCTTCGGCAAGGGCACCGAAACCCTGGCCCGTGCCATCGCTGCTTCCAAGGCCTTCTCCATTGCCGGCGGCGGCGACACCCTCGCGGCGGTCGACAAGTACGGCATTGCCGACGACATCGGCTACATCTCTACCGGCGGCGGCGCGTTCCTGGAATTCCTGGAAGGCAAGCCACTGCCGGCGGTCGTGGCCCTGCAGGCGCGCGGCGCCTGAATCGGGTGGTAGGAGCGGGCCCTGCCCGCGATGCTTTCGCGCTATCTGACCGAAGGGCATCGCGGGCAGGGTCCGATCCTGCAAGTCCAACGCGTCTGCAAGTTCATGCCGAACAAAGAACCACTTAAATACCAATGTAAGGCGATGAAGTGGACTATGTCCCGGGAATTTGATCACCACGGCGATTGCGGCGGCTAATGGCATCGTAGTGGTCTTCTGGATGTGCTAGTTTCCCGACTCTCAAGAGGGGAGGCCTGCTGTGACCGATCGCCAACGCCGTACCAAGATTCTCGCCACCCTCGGGCCTGCTACCGATCCGCCCGGGGTGCTCGACGAACTGTTCCGCGCCGGGGTGAATGTGGTCCGCCTCAATTTCTCCCATGGCGATCCTTCCGCGCAGGCCAAGCGCGCCGCCGCGGTGCGCGCCGCCGCGCAACGGGCGGGCGCCGAGGTCGGCATCCTCGCCGACCTGCCGGGGCCGAAGATCCGCATCGAGAAATTCGCCGAGGGCAAGGTCAGGCTGAAGATGGGCGATCGCTTCGACCTGGTCGCGAACGCCGACGCGCCGCCGGGGGATGCCTCGCAGGTCGGGGTCAGTTACCTCGGCCTGCCCGGCGATGTGCAACCCGGCGACGTGCTGTTGCTGGACGACGGCCTGATGCAGTTGCGGGTGGAATCGGTGGAAGGCGAGCGCATCGTCAACACCGTGCTCAACGACGGCATGCTGTCCGACCGCAAGGGCCTGAACAAGCAGGGCGGCGGCCTGTCGCTGGGCGCGCTGACCGAGCGCGACAAGGAACTGATCGGCATCGTCGCCCAGATCGGCGTGGACTTCATCGCCGTGTCGTTCTGCCGCAACGCCGAGGACATGAACGAGGCGCGCCGCATCGCCCGCTCGCATGGTTGCGACGCGGCCCTGGTGTCCAAGATCGAACGCACCGAGGCGATCGAGAACCTGGCCGAGATCATCGACGCCAGCGACGTGGTCATGGTCGCGCGCGGCGACTTGGGCGTGGAGATCGGCGACGCCGAATTGCCCGGCCTGCAGAAGAAGATCATCCGCGAGTCGCTGGCGCGCAACAAGGTCGTCATCACCGCCACGCAGATGCTGCAATCGATGGTCGAGAGCCCCATTCCCACGCGCGCCGAAGTGCTGGACGTGGCCAACTCGGTGATCGACGGCACCGATGCGGTGATGCTGTCGGCCGAAACGGCGGCGGGTGCGTATCCGGTCAAGGCGGTCGAGGCGATGGCGCGTATCTGCCTGGGTGCGGAGAAGCAGTTCGAGACCGATACAGATTTCGAAAAGGCGCCCCGCAACCTGGAGCGTGCCGACCAGGCCATCGCCATGGCCACCATGTTCCTGTCCGAGCACATCGGCGTGCGCGCGATCGTGGCGATGACCGAATCCGGTGGCACCGCGCGCTTCCTGTCGCGGTTCCGTTCCAGCGCACCGATCTATGCGTTCTCGCGCCACGATGGCGCGCGGCGCAGGATGGCGATGATCCGCGACGTGTTCCCCATCGCCTTCGACAGTCGCGGCCTGGCCCCGCGCGAGGCCGCGCGCGATGCGCTGCGTTGCCTGCGCGACCTCAACCGGCTGGTCCCGGGCGATCGGGTCATCTTCACCAGCGGCGATCACATGGAACAACACGGCGCGACGAATACCTTGCGCCTGCTGCAGATCGGTGCCGACGGAAAAGCCGAAGGCCTCGGCGAACTGTAGGAGCGCCCCATGGGCGCGAGCTCTTCGATCCGATCGCGAAACAAGCCAAGAGCTCGCGCCCATGGGGCGCTCCTACGGGTTTGCGTGGTGAAACCGGTTGCAGGCGTCCGATGAAGGGAAGCCCGGCGGCGTCCGGGCTATAATTCAGCCCCTTTCCAGCGCCCCCACAGGAACTCCATGAGCATCGAACAGCTTGCCGAAACCGCCCAGGCCATGGTTGCCGCCGGCAAGGGCATCATCGCGATCGACGAATCCACCGCCACCATCGCCAAGCGTTTCGCCGGCGTCGGCATCGAGAACACCGAGGAAAACCGTCGCGCCTATCGTGAAATGCTGCTGACCACGCCGAAGCTGGGCGAGCACATCTCCGGCGCCATCCTCTACGACGAAACCCTGCGCCAGTCGACCAGGGACGGCGTGCCGTTCGCCAAGGTCATGGCCGCCAACGGCATCATCCCGGGCATCAAGGTCGACAAGGGCACGCATCCGCTGGCCGGCTGCCCGGGCGAAGTGGTCACCGAAGGCCTCGACGGCCTGCGCGACCGCCTCAAGGAGTACTACGCACTTGGTGCGCGCTTCGCCAAGTGGCGCGCGGTGATCAACATCGGCGACGACATTCCTTCCGGCACCTGCATCGAGGCCAACGCCCACGCGCTGGCCCGCTACGCCGCTCTTTGCCAGGAAGCCGGGCTGGTGCCGATGGTGGAGCCGGAAGTGCTGATGGACGGCGACCACGACATCGAGACCTGCTACGAAGTCACCGAAGCCACCCTGCGTGCGCTGTTCGGCGCGCTGTACGAGCAGAACGTCATGCTCGAAGGCACCATCCTCAAGGCTTCGATGGTCGTGGCCGGCAAGGATTGCGAGGAGCAGGCCAGCATCGATGAAGTGGCCGAAGCCACGGTGATGTGCCTGAAGAGCACGGTGCCGGCGATCCTGCCGGGCGTGGTGTTCCTGTCCGGCGGCCAGAACGACGAAGACGCCACCGCGCACCTGGATGCGATGAACCGCCTCGGCAACCTGCCGTGGCCGCTGTCGTTCTCCTACGGTCGCGCCATGCAGTCGGCCGCGCTCGCGCTGTGGTCCAAGGACCTGGTCGGCAATTTCAGCAAGGCCCAGGCGATTGTCCATGCACGCGCCAAGGACAACGGCCTGGCTGCGCTGGGCAAGTGGGAAGGCTGAGCGCTGCGCTTGAAGCCCCTCTCCCATCGGGAGAGGGGTTGGGGTGAGGGTGCGGCGGAGTAGTGGTGGCGAACAACGGGTTGGTGAATTGCGCGTCCTGTACTGTCCCGATTGTTCCAGCGAACCCGCTCCGACGTACCCTCATCCGCCCCTTCGGGGCACCTTCTCCCGCAGGGAGAAGGGTTCTAAAAAGCGCCGGCCCCGTGCCGGCGTTTTCCATTGAGGAGCGCAACGATGGAAATCTCAGGCCTCCACCACGTCGCCATCATCGCGTCCGACTATGCGCGCTCGAAGCGCTTCTATGCCGAAGTACTTGGTCTGCAGGTGCTGGCCGAGGCTTATCGCGAAGCGCGCGATTCGTGGAAGCTGGACCTGCGGGTTTCAGACGGCGTGCAGATCGAGCTGTTCTCGTTTCCTTCGCCGCCGCCGCGGGTGTCGCGCCCGGAGGCCTGCGGGCTGCGCCACCTGACCTTCCGTGTCGATGACCTCGATGCCGCGATGAGCCACCTGGCTGGAAATGGCATCGAATGCGAGCCGGTCCGCGTGGATGAATACACCGGAAAGCGGTTCACGTTTTTCGCCGACCCTGATGGCTTGCCATTGGAGTTGTACGGGGCCTGATTTCCTCGTCCCTGTGCTGCACGCAAGGGAGGAGGCCAAGGCAGCGCGCTTCTGACTCCTCCCTTGCGTAGCAGGGGAGGCTGGGAGGGGTTGCTCGGGTATCGATGCACTTCATGCAAAGTAAGCAAGATCAAGGGCACCCCTCCTCAATCCTCCCCTGCGCTGCGCGCAAGGGAGGAGGCAAAGCAGGAGCTCAGCCCAGCGAAGCCAGCCAGTCGTCGTCCGAACCTTCGTTGACGCCTTCGAACAATGGCGTGGAGAAATAGCGCTCGCCGGTATCCGGCAGTACCGCCAGCAGCACCGAACCTTCCGGCGCGGTTTCCGCCACCTGCAACGCCGCGGCGACGGTGGCGCCTGCGGAAATGCCGACGAAGATGCCTTCCTCGGCCGCGAGTCGGCGCGAGGTCGTGATGGCATCTACATCGGTGATGGACAAAATCTGGTCGGCGACGCCGCGGTTAAGCACTTCCGGCACGAAGTCCGGGGTCCAGCCCTGGATCTTGTGCGGCGACCACTCCTTGCCTTGCAACAGCGGAGCCGCGGAAGGCTCGGCGGCGGTGATCTTCACTTCCGGCCGCGCCACCTTCAGCACTTCGCCGACGCCGGTGAGGGTGCCGCCGGTGCCCCAGCCGGTGACGAAATGATCGAGGCGCTGTCCGGCGAAATCGCGCAGGATTTCCGCCGCTGTGGTCTGGCGGTGATAGGCGGGATTGGCCGGGTTGGCGAACTGGCTGGCGAGGAACCAGCCGTGCTTGTCGGCGAGTTCCTTGGCCTTGCGGACCATGCCGCTGCCGCGTTCGGCGGCCGGGGTGAGGATCACTTTCGCGCCATACGCGCGCATCAGCTTGCGACGTTCGATGGAGAAGGTTTCCGCCATCGTCGCCACGAACTTGTAGCCGCGCGCCGCGGCGACCATGGCCAGGGCCACGCCGGTGTTGCCGGAAGTCGCTTCCACTATCGTGTCGCCCGGTTTCAGCAGTCCCTTCGCTTCCGCGTCCAGCACGATGGCCAGGGCCAACCGGTCCTTGACCGAGCCGCCGGGGTTGAACGACTCGACCTTCGCATACAGGGTGACGTGCTTCGGAGCGATGCGGTGCAGCTTGACCACCGGGGTGCGGCCGATGGTGTCGAGGATGCTGTCGTAAATGGCCATGAAAGATCTCCGTGGGAAGGCGGGTCAGGCGGCGTGGGGGAGTGTATGCGCCGGAAGGTTGTCGGAATGTTGTCCGGTAACGGGATGCGGAATCGGTAGCAGGGGCGCGGCGCCGAACCAGTGAAGTTCATGCGCCAAGGCAGCCACTTCCCCGAGTATCAGCAAGGCCGGGGATTGCACCTGGTGGTGGCGCGCGGTCTCGGGCAGTGCAGCCAGCGTTCCGGCGACCACGCGCTGCTGCGGACGCGAGCCGTTCTCCACCAGTGCGAACGGCAAATCCGGGGCGACACCGGCCAGCAGCAGGCGCTCGCGCACCTTCTCCAGTGCGGCCACGCCCATATAGATCGCCAGGGTCTGTTTCTCCTGGGCCAGCGCGTTCCAGTCCAAGGTGTCCAGCGAATCCTTGCAGTGCGCGGTGACCAGGCGCAGCGATTGCGCGTGGTCACGATGGGTCAGCGGAATGCCAGCATAGGCCGCGCACGCCACTGCGGCGGTGATCCCGGGTACCACTTCATAGGGAATGCCGTGGGCGCGCAGGAATTCCAGTTCCTCGCCGCCACGGCCGAACACGAACGGGTCGCCGCCCTTCAGCCGCACCACGCGCTTGCCGGCGCGGGCGTGTTCCAGCATCAGCGCGTGGATTTCTTCCTGGCGCACGCTGTGGCCGCTGGCGGACTTGCCCACTTCGATACGGGTCGCGTCGCGCCGGGCCAGGCGCAGCACTTCGGCGCTGACCAGGCGGTCGTGCAGGATCACGTCGGCCTCGTTCATCGCCCGCAACGCATTCAAGGTCACCAGGCCGGGATCGCCGGGGCCGGCGCCGACCAGGACCACGGAACCGGTCGCCTGCGTGGTGGTTGCGGTTTCCAATACGGTTTGCAGGTATTGGTCGGCCTGTTCGCTGTCCAGGCGTTGGCGCAGCAGGCGCGGCAACGGGCCAGCCAGCAGGGTTTCGAAGAAGCGGCGGCGCAGGCCCAGGTCCGGGAAGCGCGCGCGGATGCGTTCGCGATTGCGGGCCAGCAGTTCGGCCAGCGTGCCCAGCGAATCGTCGAGCAGGGTTTCCAGTTGCTTGCGGATATGCCGGGCCAGCATCGGCGCGCCACCGCCGCTGGAGATCGCAACCTGCAGTGGTCCGCGCTGGACGATGGCCGGGACATGGAAGCTGGAAAGCTCGGCATCGTCGACGACGTTGGCGAAGATGCGTCGTGTGTACGCGGCGGCGGCCACGGCGCGATTGACGGCCACGTCGTCGGTCGCGGCGATCACCAGCCAGGCTTCGCGTAGCCAGTCGTCGTGGAATTTGCCGGCCAGCCAGTGGATGCGTCCGGCTTCGAGCCAAGCCTGCAGTGCGTCGGTCAGGTCGGGCGAGCCGACCACGGGCAGGGCACCGGCGTGGAGCAGGGCCTCGACCTTGCGCTCGGCGACCGCACCGCCGCCCACCACCAGCACGGGTCGGTCACGCAGGTCGGCGAACAGGGGAAAGAGCGGAGCGGTCACGGCTCGGAACATAAGGACGGGGTGATGACCCTAACGTCCGGTTATATGCAGCCGGAAATGACTAGCTGCCTGTTGCATATGACGGGCGGTTATAAGATGGGATCGGGAAATCCTCTACATTCGGTTTCCACCCCTTGGAAAAGCATCCGGGACCGACCGGCCTCGAGAACACCGATGACCCTGACCCAACTCCGCTACCTGGTAGCCATCGCCGACGCCGACCTCAACATCACCCTGGCGGCGGCGCGGGTGCATGCGACCCAGCCCGGCCTGTCCAAGCAGCTCAAGCAGCTGGAGGACGAACTGGGTTTCCTGTTGTTCGTGCGCAAGGGCCGCAGCCTGGAATCCATCACCCCGGCCGGTGGTGAAGTCATCGCCCGCGCCCGCGCGGTGCTGGCCGAAGCCAACAACATCCGCACCTATTCGGCCAACCAGCGGCGCGAGAGCCAGGGCCAGCTGATCCTCGCCACCACCCACACCCAGGCGCGGTTCGTGTTGCCGCCGGCCATCGGCCAGATCAAGCGCGCCTATCCGCAGGTCAGCGTGCACCTGCAACAGGCAGGCGAAAGCGCGGCGCTGGACCTGCTCAGCGCGGGCGACGCCGACATCGCCATCATCAGCACCGCGGGCGAGGAACCGCAGGCCGGCATCGCCGTGCCGCTGTACCGCTGGCGCCGTCTGGTGCTTGTGCCGCGCGGCCACGCACTGGATCGCGAAGGTGGCGCCGCACCCAACATGGCCGACCTGGCCACGCAGCCATTGATCAGTTACGAATCCTCCACGCGTGCGGAGAGTTCCTTGCAACGCGCTTTCGCCGGCGTCGGCCTGCAACCCAGCATCGCCTTGACCGCGCTCGATGCCGACCTGATCAAGACCTACGTGCGCGCCGGCATGGGCGTGGGCCTGCTGGCGGAAATGGCGGTCACCGCCAAGGACACCGACCTGCGCGCGTGGCCGGCGCCGAAAGAAATCAACGAATGCATCGCCTGGGCCGTACTGCCACGCGAGCGCGTGCTGCGCGACTACGCACTGGAACTGGTCCACGTACTCGCCCCGCAAGTCGACCGCCGCGATTTGCGTCGCGTGCTGGATGGCAACCAGGTTGCTGATTGGCCGTTGCCGCCGACTTGGGAAGCTTTGACGCAGACGATTACGAGTTGAGCGTAGACGGCCTTTCTTGACAGGGTATCGGGGGGAACCGACTATCCGGTGCGATACCTCGGATGCGGGGTCTATTCGTTGCTATATAAATGATGACCGAGCTAGAAATTCAAAAACACTTCTTCCGTCCGATTTGTACAAAGGCGGAAGTAGAACGCATTTTCAACATCCAGAATGCCGCAGACCAGTTGCTTAAGCTGAGAGCCGAAACAATAGTGGATCACATGCGGCTCTACAGGGTGTACCGAAATAAAGCATTGTCTACTAAAAAAACTTGGTCTTTAGAGGCGTCGTTTAATAGTGGCCACTATGTTGCGGTATTAAAGAAACTCCCACCTACAGAGCGAAATCTTTGCAATAACGTGACTTTCGGGAATATCTTTTCAAATGATCCAAACGGAATGATATTCCCAACGAAGTACGGTCCTATTACGACAATAAGTGAATCGCTGAAGTTCTTTCTGAAATTTTCCCACTTGGCAGTATTGGATTGCCGAGTAGAGATTCCGGCTCACGTGAGACAAAACGCTCTTAGGATTGCGATACGTGTAATGCTAAAAACGGAAACCATGGATTTCATGATGGATCCGAGGGGGATAATTCCACCAAAAGTCACGAATGCAATTCATGCGCCAATTAAGCTGCAGATGAAATTCATTGCTGGGCACGAATTTTCACATTTTATTCTTGGGCACATGTCGGACTCAAACTTAGTTGAGCAGCCAATTTTCTATGCGATATCTAGAAAAGAAGAAGAATATAAGCCGATTAAGGTCTATAACAATTCTCAAAAAAGTGAATTTGAAGCAGATTTGAATTCTATTCTCTTGCCTAGGTACTCAGATAGAGAGCGTGGTGAGCTTCTGCATGCGGCGCTCCTGTGGTTTGGTTGTTTGGAGCTTTATCAAGCCACGCATGAAGCTATGTTTCCTCAGTTTCCGTGGAGCTATAAATCACACCCGACAGCCAGAGAGCGTTACGAGAATTTATTAGTTAATGTCCCAACTCCCAATGGTTTTGATGTTCGCCCATGGCTTGACTTCCCTAAACTTATCGATCGATTGACAGCCTCGTTGCGCGAAGATATTTCATTGAATTTTGATTTTTACGAGCAGTACGGTTCTTCATATTTGGACGTTCCTAATACGGAGTGGCGTGGCCGCGAGCTTATTGATCGAGTTGATTACTACTAGTGACGTAGCCCGGGTCGGATGTTAGGTGCACATGACAATCCTTTCCCTGAGGAAGTGGGCGAAAGAGCTGAAGCAGCAAACGCTCGTCGTCTACTTCGCCGCACGCGATCCCCGCACCCCGTGGCCGGTGCGGTTGCTGGCATTGCTGGTCGCGGCTTACGCCCTGAGTCCCATAGACCTGATCCCGGATTTCATTCCCGTGCTGGGCTATCTCGACGACCTGATCCTTGTTCCCCTGGGGCTGGTACTGGTGCTGCGGCTGGTTCCCCGGGAAGTCATGCTTGCCGCGCGCGAGCAGGCCGCCGCCGCCGTGGATCGACCGGTCAGTCGTGCGATGGCGGCGGTCATCGTGGCGATCTGGGTCGTTGCAGCAGGTGGAATGGGCCTGTGGTTGTGGCAGTCGGATCTCGTAGGGTGGGCTCAAGCCCACCGCTTGGATGGTTGGTCCTCTTGAGCGACCATGCGGCGGGCTTGAGCCCGCCGCAGGGGTCTGTTTCGCCTCCTGGTGCCCCCGCCGCCCGACCTGCGGCATACCCGCGCGCGAGGCTCGGAGC
>JBOHXX010000009.1:0-25798 GCA_050737675.1 Pseudoxanthomonas sp. | reverse complement strand
GGCGCCGGCACCATTTCCCTGAGCCTGGCCAATAACGCCTCCAACGGCATCGAGCCCTCGTTCGCCCATCACTACAGCCGCAACGTGATCCGCGAAGGCAAGAAGTCCAAGGAAAAGGTCGACGTGTTCTCCTACGAGCTGCTGGCCTACCGCCACCTGGTCAACGCCAAGGCGGTGCCGTTCGCCGAGGACGCCGACGCGCGCCTGCCGGACTATTTCATCAGCGCCGACGACATCAATCCCAAGGAACACGTGGACGTGCAGGCCGCGGCGCAGAAGTGGGTGGACAGCTCCATCTCCAAGACCGCCAACGTCCCCACCGACTACCCGTACGAGCAGTTCAAGGACATCTACCGCTACGCCCACGAGCAGGGCCTGAAGGGCTGCACCACGTTCCGCTTCAACCCGGCCGCCTTCCAGGGCGTGCTGGTCAAGGAAGCGGACCTGGAAAACACCCTGTACCGCTTCGAGCTGGACGACGGCAGTGTGGTCGAGGTCAAGGGCAACGAGCAGATCGAATACGACGGCGAGATGCACAGCGCCGCCAACCTGTTCGACGCCCTGAAAGAAGGCTATTACGGCAAGTTCTAAGTTCTTCCCCCTCCCTTGCGAAGCAGGGGAGGGCCGGGGAGGGGTTGGCGAGCGCAGCGAGCTGCCTTTCGCAACGCAACCTCACCCTTCACCACCCACTCCAAACCTCACGCCAACCGGTATAGCATCGGCCACGTACCAAACCCACGGCCCCAGGAGGGCATCTTCATGAGCAACGGAAATGGTGTGGTGGCGACCCTGACGGGCGCTGCAGAAAGCGTGAAGGAAACCGCAAGCAACATCGGCAGCTCCATCGCCTCCACCGCCAGCGACGCGGTCGCCAAGGTGAAGAAATCCGCCAACAAAGCGAAGAAGACCGTAAAGGCCGATTACGCCAAGGCCAAGAAAGCCGCGACCAAGCGCGTCACTGCGGCCAAGAAGGCGGTCGCCAAGCGCACCGACAAGGCCAGCAAGTCGGTGAAGAAGACCGTGGCCAAGGCCAAGAAGTCGCTGGCCGCCGCCAGTGCCAGCGCCAAGGCCGAAGCCGCCTCGCTGAAGAAGAAGGTCACCGGCAAGAAGGCCGCGACCAAGAAGAAAGTCGCGACCAAGAAGGTCGCCGCCAAGAAGGCGGTGAAGAAAGTAGTGAAGAAGGCCGCGGCGAAGAAGGCCGTGGTCAAGAAAGCGGTGAAGAAGGCGATCAAGAAAGTCGCGCCGAAGAAAGCGGCTCCGAAGAAGACCGCCAAGAAGGTCGTCAAGAAAGCCGCAAAGAAAGCCGCAAAGAAAAAGTAATCCCGTAGAACCCCTCTCCCGCCATGCGGGAGAGGGGCAAGGGTGAGGATTCCGCTCCTAGCGACCCTCTACCGCCACACACCAACACCAATACCGAAAGCACACCAGGATCGAAGTTCATGGCCGTCAAGATCGACAAGAAAATCAAGGGTTACAGCGTCCTCACCCCGGAAGACAAGGCGCGCGAAAGCGCCGCCGTGGTCCATGCCGAGTCGATCAGCCGGGCCAAGGCCGAGGCCGAGTTGCCAGTCGCTGAAATCATCCACATGCATGAGCGCATCGAGCGCCCGGAAGTGCTGATCGGCAGCACCTACAAGATCAAGTCGCCGCTGGTGGAACACGCGATGTACGTGACCATCAACGACATCGTGTTGAACGCGGGCAACGAGCACGAGCTGCGCCGCCCGTTCGAGATCTTCGTCAACTCCAAGTCGATGGAGCATTTCCAGTGGATCGTGGCGCTGACCCGCATCATGTCCGCCGTGTTCCGCAAGGGCGGCGACGTGACCTTCCTGGTCGACGAGATGAAGGCGGTGTTCGACCCGCGCGGCGGTTACTTCAAGGCCGGTGGCGTGTACATGCCGTCGCTGGTCGCCGAGCTGGGCGCGATCGTGGAAGAGCACCTGAAGTCGATCGGCATGATCCACGACCCGGAAATGAGTGCGCACCAGCGCGCGATCCTGGCCGAGAAGCGCGCGCAGTACGAGAACCGCGCAAAAAAAAACACTGACGTAGGCGCGCCCGCGCCCGTCAGGTCCAGCGACACCTCGCACGTCTCGCTGGTCGAGCCCGCCTCGCACGAGGACATCGCCGTCACCGGCGACGGCACCAGCTTCCCGCCCAGCGCCACCCTCTGCCACAAGTGCAACACGAAGGCCCTCGTCATCATGGACGGGTGTGCTACTTGTTTGAATTGTGGGTATTCGAAGTGTGGGTGATTAGGCTGCAATCTTGGAGTTCGTAAACCCAGCCCTCGGAAGAGACTACGAGCGCTGGCGGGCACGTCTGGAAGGCTCAGACTTTTACGGCAAGGATTCACTCACGGCAACCCAAGTTCTTCGCGCTCATTATGCGATCGCCGATTATTTCATTGGGCCTGGCAAAGGCATAGGCGGAATTGGGCCGCGAGATGAGAATCTGCTGTTGTCGGCGGTGTTTCGACAGTCCGCTGCTTTTGGTGGACATGAGAAATGGCCTAAAGGCGTCGAAAAAGCCGCGACCCTCGTATATGGGTTGGTTAAAGATCACCCATTCCATGATGCGAATAAAAGAACCGCTCTGCTTTCTATGCTGTATCACCTGCAGCGTTTAGATAGAACACCAACTGTTGCGCAGAAGCAGTTAGAAGACCTTGTTGTCGCTGTGGCAGACGACGGCCTTGGTGCATTCCGCAGATACGTAGATCTTAAGAAAGAGGGCCCAGACCCGGAAGTTAGATTCCTGGCGGATTACTTCTCAAGAAACTCCCGAAAAATTGATCGAAGACAGCAAGTCATTACGCATCAGGACTTGGCTCGTATTCTTAAGTCCTTCGGTTACGAAATGTGTGATGCCGAGAAAAGCTTCATTGACATCGTGAGGGTTGAAACGAGGCGACCTTTCTTTGCGTTTGGAAAGACTGTCGAATCGCGAAAGCGAGTAAAGCAGATTCATTTCCCTGGCTGGAAACGACAAGTTCCTCCAGACACAGTAAGGGCAGTTCGAGAAGAACTGAACTTGACGTGGAAAAAAGGAGTTGATTCCGAGACTTTCTACGGCAAGGCAGATTCAATGAATGCATTGATTAGTGAATACGCCGGCCCTCTTCAGAGACTTGCAGACCGATAGTTCTTCTTGTAGTTAGAAAATTGAGGCCAAGCCTGACATATGAGCGCCATTGATCGACTTACCGAGCAAGAAGTCCTTTCTGTTAGGCGGCGGATGTCGCAACTGGATATCGCAACACAAGATGCATTTGGTCAAACAGAGCCATTGAAAGATGGAATATTGGGTTCTGCTGTGTTTCGGCAGTACACTTCAGCAGGTGGCATCTATAAGTACAAGACTATTGATCAGGTCGCTGCAAACCTATTTTATGGCATTGCATTGGCTCACGCATTTGAGAATGGAAACAAACGAACCGCGCTGCTTTCCATGCTTGCTCTGCTGGAGAAAAATAGAGTCTATCTGATCAATACGACTGAAGATGATCTATATGAAATGGCAAGAAGTGTCGCTGCGCACGACATTCCGATAGCAAACAATGCAAAGAGAAATGCCGATACGGAAGCTGCAGCTGTCGCTTCTTGGCTCAGGTCGAGAATTAGGCCAAAAGTCTTAGGCGATAGCGCAATGCAATTCAAAGAGCTCAAGGAACAACTCGAAGCATTTGGCTGCGAGTTTGATAAGCCAGACTCGAACTTTGTAAAAATCCATCACGGCCAATGGATGGTTAAGACCGGCTATCCACGCGCCGGTTTCGAAGTGCAGGTTATGGAGGTTAAACGTATTCGTCGAGCATTACGGCTTGATGAGGCTCAGGGAATAGACTCAGCAGTGTTTTATAACCTGGATCAGACTGTTGATAAGTTCGTCAATAAATATCGCGATCTAATGCGGAGACTCGCAGATCTCTAAATGGAGCAGCATAGCCGGGGCGCTTTACACGACTGTAAAAAAGGGGTCAGGTTCATTTTTTCGTACTTTCAAAAAAAAGGGGTCAGGTTCATTTTTTCCTGACCCCTTTCCTTCTCTCTCAAAAAATGAACCTGACCCCTTTCCTTCAAGGGGCCTGACGTAACAGCGATGCTGGAAGTCATTGCGCGACATCATCCCGCAGACATCCACTGGTCGCTCGTCGCATTGAAGGAAGCGACATGGCGAGGCATGAACTCTTATGTTCATGGTGGCATCCGGCCTGTGGTTCAGAGCTTTGTACCCTTCCCGCACCGAGAGGCTGGATCGCTACTCATCAATGCCAACGGCATGCTGATGCTGGCGACGAACGTCGTCCGCATGGCTCATGGCCTATCGTCGCCCACGTTGCCGGTGTTGCAGCAGCAATATCCCGACTGCCTCCCGAACGCCAGCGTCGAGCCAGCGTAGGGCTGTAGGCTGGATTAGGACCGTAGGCTGGGTTGGTTTTATCAACCCAGCGCTCTTGATCGGTCGTTCCAATAGGCTGGGTTGATGCGGCCAACCCAGCCTATGCGCTTGCGATCGAAATGTTGTCCGGCTCCTTTTTCCGCCGGGGCACGCGAGCGTTAAACTACGAGCCACGAAACCACCAAGTCACAAGGAACCTCTCATGGCATTCACCACCACGGCCTCCGGCCTGCAGTTTGAAGACACCATCGTCGGCACCGGCGCCGATGCCAAGTCTGGCCGCAACGTCACCGTGCATTACACCGGCTGGTTGTACGAAAACGGCGAGCAGGGCGCCAAATTCGATTCCAGCAAGGATCGTGGCGAACCCTTCATGTTTGCGCTTGGCGCCGGCATGGTCATCAAGGGCTGGGACGAAGGCGTGCAGGGCATGAAGGAAGGCGGCCAACGCACGCTGATCATCCCCGCCAACCTTGGCTACGGCGCGCGCGGTGCCGGTGGCGTCATCCCGCCCAATGCCACGCTGAAGTTCGACGTCGAGTTGCTGGGGGCCTGACCCCTTTGATCACTTTGATCCCATGACTGCATCCGCATCGTCCCTTCCGGCGGCAGGATCCGATGCCGACAGCCGCAGCCGCCTGCGCCGCTCGGTCTCCAACACGCTCAAGGGATCGGCGGGCAACCTGGTCGAGTGGTACGACGTCTACGTCTATTCGGTCTTCGCCAGCTATTTCGAGTCGCAGTTCTTTTCGCCCGAGGACAAGAACGCGACCTTGTTCATCTGGGCGATCTTCGCCATGACCTTCCTGATGCGGCCGATCGGCGCGTGGTATTTCGGCCGTTTTGCCGATCGCTATGGCCGGCGCCTGGCGCTGACCGTATCGGTCACGATCATGGCCGGCTGCTCGTTCGCCATTGCCATCACCCCCAGCGTGGCCAGCATCGGCATGGCGGCGCCGATGATCCTGTTGCTGGCGCGCCTGATCCAGGGCTTCGCCACCGGCGGCGAATACGGCACCAGCGCCACCTATATGTCCGAAGCGGCCATTCCCGGCCGGCGCGGCTTTCTGTCCTCGTTCCATTACGTCACCCTGGTCGGCGGCCACGTGCTGGCGCAGGTCACCCTGCTGCTGATGCTGAAATTCTTCGATGCCCCGCAGATCTCGCAATGGGGCTGGCGCGTGGCCTTCGCCATTGGCGGCATCGCGGCCATCGTGGTGTTCTGGATGCGGCGGACGATGGATGAATCGCTGGCATCGGATTCCATCCAGGCCGCCCGCAGTGGCCAGGCGCGCGCATCGGGTTCACTGCGCGAGCTGTTCGTCCACCAGTGGCGTCCGCTGCTGCTGTGTTTCCTGATCACCGCCGGCGGCACCGTCGCCTTCTATACCTATTCGGTCATCGGCCCGAAAATCATCCAGGGCCTGTTCGCCGGTGGCGACGTGATGACCGGCGTGGTCCTCAACCTGATCGCCTTGATCGTGCTGATGCTGCTGCAGCCGGTAGGCGGCTGGCTGTCGGACCTCGTCGGGCGCAAGAGCCTGCTGGTGTTCTTCGGTGTCGGCGGCGTGCTCTATACCGGCTTCCTGGTGCTGGCGCTGCCGCAGCAGGCCAGCTGGTTGCCCGCGCTCGCGATCCTCGCCCTCGGCTTCGTGATCCTGACCGGCTACACCTCGATCAATGCCGTGGTGAAGGCCGAGCTGTTCCCCACCCACGTGCGCGCGCTCGGCGTCGGGCTGGGCTATGCGCTGGCCAATTCCGCGTTCGGCGGCACCGCGCCCCTGCTGTACCAGGCCGCGCTGCGCGCCGACAAGGTGATGCTGTTCGTGGTGTACGTCACCGCGGTGATCGCGATCTCGTTGTTCGTGTATCTCTTCTTCCTGAAGAACAAAAGCGCGAACTGGCTGGACGATGCCGCGGCCATGGATCGCCGGACCGCGCGCTGAAGGGCGGTAGGATGGGTCGAGCGTAGCGAGATAGGTTGGGGTGAACGTAGTGAACCCCAACGCTTCGGGGTCTGATGTGCAACCGCGTTGGGGTTCGCAAGCTCACCCCAACCTATGGTTCTACGCTCGATCCATCCTACGAGTTCTTCGTAGTTGCACTGCAGCTTGCAGCGCCACCCTGCGTTACGCAGACTGCAGTCCAGCCCTGGGGACGGGTTCAATTCAAAGGGGATTCCATGAAGAAGAGCATCCTGGCCGTCACACTGGTGGCCTGCGCGTTCCTTTCCGGCTGCGCGACCTATCAGGCCGGCGGCGTTTCCGCTGCCGAACAACTCAAGCGGTTCGAGCCGGTTCCGGGCAAGGCGAGCATTTACGTGTGCCGCATACCGGCGATGCTGTCGGCGCGTGGAGTCAAGACGGTGGTCTATGTGGACAACGAGGCGATCGGCACGTTGCGCCAGAACAGCTTCGTGCACACCATCATTGAACCTGGCAAGCACGGCGTGCTGCTGCGTCACGATGGCCTGGGCAGCGGCTCCGGCGGTTTCGAGTCGTTCGAAGTGGCGGCGGGCGAAGTTCGTTTCTTCTGGGTTGGCGTGACCGGCAAGGGCTGGGGCGTGCTGACCGTGGACAATTTCGACACCGTCGCAGACGCCCGGAAATGCGTCGTCGGTGCCGAGTACTCGGTGCCTACCGCGGAGTAGGGCCCGTAGGATGGGTCGAGCGTAGCGACCCCCATCGCTCTTCCTGTCCAGACCACGCCCAAGCAGTTGGACAAGAGCAAGAACAAGCCCGCATAGGGCGAAACCCACACAGGACATAGAGACCTGCCCTGCGTCACGTTGCCCCTGCCGCACTGCAGCTTGTGGCCCCTTGCGGCCCTCCGCACACTCCTTCGACTTTCCTGCCATGAGGTGTTCCATGCTGAGCCGTCTGCCGGTCCTGCTGTTCGCCCTGATCCTGTCCGCGCCGGCACTGGCGGCCAAAGCGCCTGCCTACACCTACACCCGTCTCGGCAACGTGGCCGACGTGGTCACCACCACCACGCCCGGCATCGTGCTGATGGGTGGCGGCACCGATGTCGATGCGGCCTTCCCGTGGCTGTGCGGCCGCGGCGGCAATGGCGATTTCCTGGTGATCCGCGCCACCGGCACCGACGCCTACAACCCCTATATCCGCGACCTGTGCCCGAACGCCAATTCGGTCGCCACGCTGATCATTCCCACCAGCGCCGCAGCCAACCTGGCGGCGGTGGCCGCTCTGATCGCCAAGGCCGAGGTGGTCTGGATCGCCGGTGGCGACCAGTCCGACTACATCAATTTCTGGAAGAACACGCCGGTGCAGGCCACGCTCAACGCGCGCATCGGCCAGGGTGTGCCGGTTGGCGGCACCAGCGCCGGATTGACCGTATTGACCCAGTTCGTCTACAGCGCGCAGGGCAACCAGGGCGCGACCTCGAGCCAGGCCCTGGCCGACCCGTTCAATCGCTACATGAGCTTCGACCGTGATTTCGTCGCACTGCCGGTGCTGCAGGGAATACTCGGCGACAGCCACTTCACCACCCGCGACCGCATGGGCCGCAACGTGGCCTTCCTGTGCCGGGTCGCCGCTGCCGGCTGGAGTACCGCGCCGCGGGGTATTGCCGTCGACGAGATGACCGCGCTGTTGATCGATACCGCCGGCGGCTACGCCAGCCTGGTCGGCAGTGGGCATGCCTATTTCCTGCAGGCGCCGGGATTGCCGCAGGTGTGCGCAGCGAAGCAGCCGCTGACTTACCGCAACATCGCGGTGAAGCGCATCGCCGCCGGCGACGGCTTCGACTTGAGCAACTGGTTGCCGTCGGGCGGGACGAGTTACCAGGTATCGGCGGAAGCCGGCGTGCTCGGTTCGACCCAGGCCGGTGGTTCGCCTTATTGAGCAAGCACAACGCGCGTAAGGCAGCATGGGGCGGAACCCGCGAAGCGGATGACCCGCTTCGCGATTGAAAGCCCGCCGCATGCTGTCTTCGCCATAACCGCTTGGAAAACGCGTTGGCTCGCTCCGGCCACTGCCGCGTTACGATGCCGCACCCCACCGTTCGCACGCTGTAGATCCTGCATGAAGTTCCCCACCCCCGGCGCAGCTCCGTCGGCATGAGCAAGGCGTCGAGCGAAGCGGATACCAGGGTCGAATCCTGGCTCGAACGCTGGCAACACTGGATCGCAGCGATCATTAGCGTGCTGTTGCACCTGCTGTTCCTGTTCCTCATGCTGTTGTCTTCCCGGATCAACGTGACGCCGCCGCAAGGCACCGCCGGCGGCAGCAGGATGGTCGTGGACTTCATCGGTGCCACGCCACCGCAACCCAGGCGCACGACACCCGCCAAGCCGGCAGCGCGCAAGCCCGCCGCGAAGCGCCCCGCGGCGTCGCGCGTCCAGTCCACGCTGGTCACGCAGGCCGACCATCCGCTGCCGCCGGACGCGGACGCCTTGGCAGAGGAGGTGCCGACACCGATGCCCGACGATGCGGACGATGCCGCGCAGGACCAGGCGCAAGCCCCTGCCGCCGCCCCGCCCCCAACGCCACAGCGTTACCCGCACACCTGGGGACAGCCGCCGGGCATGCTCCCGGAAGACCTCGCACCGGAGAACGCGGGACTGGCCAGGAGTTCTTCCACCGACCGCGGCCGCAGGAACGACGCCTCCAACGCCGCACCCAGCATGGAAGTGGGTGGCTACCAGGTCTATTACGACCAGCGCAGCGAAACCCGGCTGCGCGCCTGGCGCGACCAGGGCATGACCGAGATCTTCCTGCCCTTGCCGGGCACGCGGCGATACATGGTCTGCCGGCTGGAAACCGCGCTGAAGCGCGAGTCCGGCCCCTGTCGCCTGCTCGAGCCGGACTCGCCGGAACTGAAGAACATCGGCGATGCACGCGAAGGCATCAACATGCAGAAGGTCTACCGGCAGGGCGAAGAGGTCTGGAGCGGACCAGGACCGTACCGGTGAGCCCGTAGGGTGGGCTTGAGCCCACCGCGCTTCGTCCCGATGCCATCCGGGCCGATGTGCGGCGATGGGTGGGCCGAGGCCCGCCCTGCGAACCTCACCCGCCGCCCGGAAAGCCGTGCCACCGCGGTTTTCCGTTTGCCTGCCGTCGGCCAAAGCGCCACGCGCGGCGCTTGAAGCGTCGTCGCTGACGGAAAAAGCGTCATCACCGACGCTCAAAGCGTCTCCGTCGACGCAAAAAGCGCTTCCGCTGACGTGCAAAGCGCTTCCCGCCACGTTCAAAGCGTCATCACCGACGAAAAAAGCCTCGACGCCGACGCTTTTTCCGTCACCAGGCAATGGAAAAAGCGTCATGCGTGACGCTTTTACCCGCGGCGTCGACGTTAAAAACGTCAGCGATGACGCTTTTTTCGTCAACGCCGGCGCTTTTCACATTGAAAGCAACGTCGAGGCACCTCTCCGTCGACGCTTTTTCCCTCGACGCTGACGAAAAAAGCGTCAACCGGGTCAAGCCCCGTCGCCAACGCAGGATGGGCTCAAGTCCACCGCTCTCCGTGCCGATGCCATCCAGGCGGGTGCGTAGCGATGGCAGACCGGGGACCGACCCTGTGCGACCTGGATTGATGGAGGTGGCGTGGGAGGAGAGAAAGGGTCGGGTCCGTTTCCATCTGGACCCCGGGTCTAGTGCAGGTGCCTCAGCTTGTCCGGATTGCGCACCACATAGATGGCCGCGACCTTTCCGTCCTCGATCTCGAGCGCGGTCGTGGAGAATTCGCCATCGGTCTCCAGGGTGATGAAACCGGGCAATCCGTTGATGAAAACGGTGCGCACGAGTTTCGAAGCGCCTTCCTGGAAGCGGGCAGCGAGGAATGCATGCAGCTCCATGACCGCATCGATGCCGAAGATCGGCGCCGTGGCCGCCGGACGCTTGCCGCCGCCGTCGGCGTGGACGCTGACATCCGCCGCCAGCATCGCTGCCAGCGTTTGCATGTCGCCGCTGCGCGAGGCGACGAAGAAGGCTTCGGCCAGGGCCAGGCCGCGTTGTTTCTCCACCTGGAAGCGAGGCCTCGCCTCGCGGACATGGGTACGCGCACGGCCAACGAGCTGGCGGCAGGCGGCGGGATCGCGTTGCAGGGTCTCCGCGATTTCCTCGAAACGCACGCCGAACACATCGTGCAGCAGGAAGGCGGCGCGCTCGAGCGGGGACAGGCGTTCCAGCGCGAGCATCAAGGGCAGGGTGACGTCCTGGTCCTGTTCTTCTTCCACGATGGGGTCGGGCAGCCAGGGACCGATATAGGTCTCGCGCTGGCGTCGCGCGGACTTGAGCTGGTCCAGGCACAGGCGCATGACCGTGCGGCGCAGGAAGGCCTCGGGCTCTCGCACTTCGCTGCGATCGGCCTTCATCCAGCGGATGAAGGCCTCCTGCACCATGTCCTCGGCGTCGGCCACGGAGCCGAGCATGCGGTAGGCGACGCGCATGAGCCTGGGACGCAGCGGCTCGATGTTCGCCGCTGCGTCGCCATGCCCGCTTGCGGCATGCCCGCTTGCATCGGCCCGCGCATTCACCATCAGGCCGTCGCCCTGGCAGCGGCCTTGGTCGCCTTGATCGCCGCCGGATCGACCCAGCCACCGAAGCCGACCGCGAGGCGGTTGTAGCCGTTGATGACATTGATCAACAAACTGAGGTTGACCTGTTCCTCGTCGCTGAACTCGGCCTTCAGCGCGGCATAGGCGCTTTCGTGCGTGTGCCCTTCGGAGAGCCGGGTCAGCGCCTCGGTCCAGCCCAGCGCGGCGCGTTCACGGTCGGTGTAGCAAGGGGCCTCGCGCCAGGCCGCCAACAGGTGGAGGCGCTGTTCGCTTTCCCCGTCCTCGCGCGCGAACACGGTATGCATGTTGAGGCAGTTGGCGCAGCCGTTGATCTGGGAAGCGCGGATATTCACCAGCTCGACCAGGCCCGGCTCGAGGCCGGACGAGATGGCATAGGCCGCGCGCTGCCATTCCTTCATCAGCGAAGGGGCGGCGGAAAAGAGATCGATTCTTGCATTCATGGCGGGTTTCCTTCTGTGGGGGTTGCTACAACATGACGAGGCAGCATCCGCCGCTGTGACATGCGCACCGGAATTTTCGATTGGTTGGAAACGGATCCTGGTAGCGAGCTGTCCGAAGGTGCTTCGTCCGGTTCGAGATCGATCCCCGGGTGCCAGCCGCTGTTGGCCAGGAAGGCCTTCGCGTCATCCATCTCCAGTATTTCGCGCAGGGCCTGGCGCTTGTCGGGCGCGTTGCGGTAGGAGGCCTTCGCGATCCGATAGCCCACCCAGTAGCCGAGGTCGCCGGGGGTTCCCGGCGTGGCGTTGTAGGCCCAGTCGGACAGGTCGGTCTTGTCGAGGTCGACGGCGAAGCGGGTCTCGATCTCCCGTTCGCGTCCGGCAGCGGTGGCGGCATTGCGGGAATAGGCGACGTGGCCGGTCATCAGTTCGTCGACGAACTCGGCGATGCCTTCCAGCAGCGAGATCTCGAGCACCGTGGGCTTGTCCTTGCGGCTGATCGGATCCGCACGCACTTGCTGGACGTGGACGTATTCATGGGCGAGCACATAGACGATGCGGTCCTCGACATCCGGGTTGAGCCAGTCGGTCGCGCACAGCGCCTCGAGTCCGACCGGGATGCCGGTGTCCGGCGCGCCTATGGCCACCGGTTTGCCGCGACCGATGGCAATGGTGACGGGTGGAAAGCGTGCTTCCGCATACAGGCGCCCCAGGGTGTGCAGTGCGTCGTCCAGGCGCGCTCGCGCCCGTGGAAGGACGGCGAGGCAACGCTTGGCGCCGGAGTACAGGGACGGATCCGCCGCCATGGCATCGGCGATGCGCTGGCCGGAGATGTTGCGCAGCCTGGCGAACAGACGCAGCCCTTCGGAGCCCTGGTCGAGGTATTCGTGCTGGAGTTGTTCCGCGGTCGGGCGTCCGCTCGCATAGTCGTATACGCGATAGAAAAGATCGACGTCTCCGGTCCGCACGATGGCCTGGGTCGCCGCAGTGCCATTCGCCGCACGGGCGTCCTGCGTAATCGCAGGGACTATCAGCAATGCGAACGCCATGACCAGGGGGCCACGCTTGATCCAGCTGGGGTGCATCCTCATGAATATCCTCTTCCGGTTGATCCACGGATTGCATCCTGGTTGCCGCTGAACGCCTGGATCAATCCGGCCTGGATCAATCCGGGACGCAGGAACGGCCCTGGCGCGCAAGACGGGGAATGACACTGCCCGTGCGCTGCATGTAGTCGCGGTATTCCTGGCCGAAGAACCCGCACGTCATTGCCTCCTCGTTGGGGATGCGAACCGCGCACAGCAGCGCGACCGCCACCATCATGGACGAGCCGGCAATCCAGTTGGGCAGGAGCAGGGCCTGGGCCACGCCGAACAGGATGAAGGCCGCGTACATGGGATGGCGCACAAGACGATAGACCCCACGGGTGACGAGTCGATGGGTGCTGCGCAGTTCCAGGGTCACCGACCAGTGGATGCCCAGATCCGCATGCGAGCGCCAGAACAACCCGAGCCCGATGAGCCAAGTGGCTGCCCCCAGCCAGGGGGCAAGGAATGGCGATTCGTGGTTCGCAAAATCCAGCCAGGGGGAAAACAGATACAGCAGGGGCAGGACGAGTTGGCCAAGGGCGACGAGGAGGATCAGGAAGCGATCTTGCCCAGTCGAGCGCGTGACCGTGGTCGTGGTGCCTGCGGCGCGTCGCTGGTACAGCGAGCGGATGCCTACGAACACAAGCAAGCCGACAAGGAAGACCGCCTGGGGCGCATGCAGGTTCATGGGAATCACGACTCCAATGTGCCGTGGACCACGCAGTCCGCCTCTATTTCCACGAGCCAGCCGCGATCGATGAAGCGCGTCACTTCGACGAAGGTGCAGGCCGGCTTGATCGCGGAAAAATACTCTCCATGCGCCCGGGCGACATCACGCCAGGTTTCGATGTCGGTGAGCATGATCCGGGTGCGGATGACATCGTCCAGGCGCAGTCCGGCATCGCTTATCGCACTGGCGATGATCTCGAGGCAGCGCGTGGCCTGGCCGTAGACCTCATTGGGCGCCGCCACCGAGCCATCGGCGGCGATGGGCGCCGTGCCGGCGACCGCCAACAGGTTGCCCACGCGGACCGCGCGGGAGAAGCCGATCTGCGGCTCGAGCGGGGAGCCGGATGAGACGGGTGTGCGCATGGGTGTTCTCCGAAATTCGATGCTTGCCGGCGCAGCCGGCTTCATTTCAAGGCACGCAGGATGACTTCGCGCGCCTGCCGGCCTTCCGGCGTCGGCATCGCGGCATAGTTGTGCGGTTGGCCTCTTCGCAGGTGCAACTCGACCGGTACGCCCGCCGCCCGCGCCTTCGTGGCCAGGTCGACGCTGTCGGGATACAGGAGATCGTGCGTGCCCGAGAACACGATCATCGGGGCCAGTCCGTGCAGGTCTCCATTCAACGGACTGACGTAGGGATGGGCGACATCCAGGTCGCCAGCATAGAGACGCATGGCTTCGACGACGCCCGGGATATCCTGCGTGGGGTCGCACGCGGCGATCGCCTTCTGCTCCGGGCGACCCACCGATCCGTCCAGTCCGGGCGAGATCAGCACCAGTTTGTCCGGTTGCCGATATCCTGAATCGCGCAACCATTGGGCCGCCGCCAGTCCCATTGCCGCACCGGCCGAATTGCCGATCACCGTGACTTTCGCCGGCCAGGCGTCTTCCATCACCTGTCGCAACAGCTCTCCGGCCGCCGGCACCAGGTCTTTCGCGGTGCCGTCGGGAGACAGCGGGTAGATGGGCACCACGCAACGCACGCCGGCCTTGCGGGTCAGGTAACCGATGAAGCGCCAATGCGCGCGGACGATCTCCTTGTAATAGCCGCCGCCATGCAGGAACACCACGTAGTCGCCAGTGCGCGGATTCGCCGACGGCGTCGTGTAATAGACGGGCCATCCCGACCAGTCTTCCCGGACCACGTCGACGCCGCGACCCAGTCCCGTCGGCTCGTGCGAGGCGGGCCGCATCGCCTGCCTGCGCACATCGGCCTGCACCGCGGCGGCGGAGGCCAGGTGTTTCCTGGCCCGGAGCAGCCTGAGCAGGCCATTGAGGCAACGGCTCTGCCAGCTCGGCGCAGCGTCGTCCGCCAGCGCCGCCTGCGGGATTTCCGCCTCGCCCAGGGTTTGTTGCATCGTCATCTTGCCAGCGCTCATCGCCATCTCCTGCCTTGGTGTGGGGTTCGGCCTGTTGCCTGCCCGTGGGCGTTGATTCGTCCGCCCGTGGCCGCATGGGAATAGAATGCGAGCGATAGCTCTTATTTCATACTCGCATTCGGAACACGCGGCATGGCGCGCAAACCACTCACCAAACCCAGGAAACACGCCTCCCAGGAGCGATCACGGGCGACGGTCGACGCGCTGGTCGAGGCGACCGCTCGCATTCTGGTCAGGGAAGGTTTCGACAAGGCCAGCACCAACCGGATCGCCGAGGTCGCGGGCGTGAGCGTCGGTTCGCTCTACCAGTATTTCCCCGGCAAGGAGGCGCTGGTCGTCGCCGTCATCGACCGGCATAACCAGGAGATCATGCAGGTCGTGCGACGCGCGCTGGCGGAGATCGCCTCGCAGCCGGTGGAAAAAGGAGTGCGCAGGCTTGTCGCCGCGGCCATCGAAGCGCATCGCATCGATCCCAGGCTGCATCGCGTCCTTGCCGAGCAGATCCCGCGCACGGGACGCCTCGAGAACGTGGAGGCCTTCAATCGCGAAACCTACGTCCTGTTCAGGGCCTGGCTCGAAGGCCACGGCGACGAGATCCGCATGGCCGACCTGGAACTCGCGGCATTCGTATGCGGGACCTCGATCGAGGCGCTGACCCACAACGCGGTTTTGCATCGCCCGGAAATGCTCACGGAGGAGACGGTTGCAATGCTCATCGACGAGACCACGCGCCTGGTGGTCGGATATCTGAGATAGTCGCTGCAATCCGCACCACGCGACAGGTGGAAAGCCGCTTCGCGCGGGCTGTTTCGCATCCGTCGGCATAAAAAAACGGCGCCGACGATTCATCGCCGGTGCCATCTGCATTTCCTGGAAACGTACTGCGGCTGCTATTTTTCCGGCACCAGTGCCGCAATTCGCTCCGCTCCCGTCCGGCTGTCCTGGCATGCTGGTTGAAGGGCCCAAACCGGCTCGCGCTTTCTGGCCCGCGCGCTTTCTTGCAGGACGATGCCCCAGGTGCCCGGTGCCCGGTTTAAACCCCGGGATCTTGCGGTGCATCCCAGTGTCAGGCTGGCTGGAGGCGACATCATCCAGATGCAAGCCGTTGGCCATCACATCACTGGCGGGATCGCCCTGGGGAAATTCATGTTGTCTGGAAAGCACGGTCCCACGGTGATCATCGCCGCCGCTCTACTTTTGCTTCATTCCTTTGCAGCTGCTGCAGGCGCATCGGACGAAGCGAATGCACTGGCCAGGCAGTTCATTCGCAAGACGATGCAGGAGCAGCGCATACCGGGCCTGCAGATCGCCGTGGTCAAGGATGGTCAAATCGCGTTATCCGAAAGCTATGGCTTGGCTAATGTCGAAAACCGCGTGCCTGTCACAAGCGCGACCTTGTTTCCCATCAACTCCGCGACAAAATCATTCACCGGCGTCGCCATGATGCAGCTGGCCGAAGCAGGGGTCGTGGATCTCAACGCCCCCGTTTCACGCTACCTGGATGATTTGCCCCAGGCTTGGCGAACGGTTCGCGTCCGCCAGCTTCTCGCGCATACCTCGGGGCTCCCGGACATCCTGGATCAGCAAGGCCTGCTCGGAGGCGGCTCCGAAGCGGACGCGTGGAAGGCAGTGGAATCGCGACCCATGGATGCGCCCATCGGCGAGAGGTTCGCCTACAACCAGACCAACTACGCTCTGTTGGCACGGATCATCGCCAGGCAAACGAAGATGCCGTACGAGCAGTATCTCGCGGAACGCCAGTTCGCCGTAGCGGGCATGCCTCTATCGACCTTCGGCGACAGTTACGATCTGGTCGCCAATGCAGCCACGATGTACAGCTATTTCCCGCGCAAGACCGACGCGGAGGGCGACAGCGAACGCCTGTCCCATTGGTTCTACGACATGCCCCATGGCCTCTGGGCGGGCGGCGGAATACAGACCACGGCCGACGAAGTCGCGCATTGGATGATCGCGCTATCGAGTGGCCAGCTGATCAGTGCGGCCAATGTCAGGAACATGTGGACGCCGGAAAAACTGAACAGTGGCGCTGATGGAAGTTGGGCTGCGGGATGGCCGGTATCGGGAACGTCTTCCGATCGGCAAGTGGCCGGCATGGGCGGCGCCCGTGCCGCATTCATGGTTTATCCGGATGATCGGTTGGCCATCATTGTGTTGACCAATCTTGTTGGAGCGAATCCGCAGGACTTCATTCCGGAGATAGCGGAGTTCTACAAGCCAGTGCAGCGCGGGAAATAGGGGCTAGTACGTTTTCCAGAGGACGTATTCCGATCGTCCAGGGTGGCTTGCCTGGAAACGTACTCCGCCCGTTATTTTTTCGGCACCAACGCCGAAATCCGCTGCGCTCCGGTGAGCGATGCAGGCTGCATCGGGCCGCCCCCGGATCCTGCCGCGCCAGGCGGACCTTGCATGCCCGGTGGAGGACCGGGCGGTTTTCCTTGCCCGGGAGCCGACGGCCGGTCGATGACCGGCTTGGCCTCGCGGTCCACCGCGACCGCGAGGGTTACCAGGTAGCGATCGGCATTTTCCCGCACCGAACCGTGCAGGCGTTCCCCGGCTTGCAGGGCGATGCCGTCGTTGCTGTTGAGCGTGTCGCGCAGCGACGCGCGCTTGTAGGCATCGAGTTCGGTGTAGAGGAACTCGTTGAGCGCATCGGGAAGGGTGAACTGGCTGGTGAGCGCATGCGTTTCGCCCAGGATCACCTTGAAATGGATGTGCGTCGTCCGTCCGCGGTACCACCCCGGGTAAATCGAATGGAACGCCACGCGGCCGGCGGCGTCCGTGGCCTGGGTGCCGCGAAGGAAGGTCTGGCCTTCGGTCGACACCTGGCGGTCGTCGCCCTGGCCGGCATAGCCCGAGTAAACGCCGGCGGCGTTGCAATGCCAGAGATCGACCCGCGCCTGCGCAAGCGGCGCGCCTGCCTGGTCGACGACGTGGAACTCGACGTCCAGGGGAATGCCGGGAAATCCTTCCGTGATATCGGCGCGCACCTGCTTCGCATCGAAGTAGTAGGGACCTTCGGTGGTCTGCGGGGTCAGCACGACCTCGGTGCCCGAAGGCGGCGAACTCGCGGCCGCGGCCGTCGATGCCGCCATGGACTCCTTCGGCGCGCACCCGGCGAGCAAGGCTGCACCCGCGGCCAAACCACCCGTGAGTACGGTCCGGCGGGAATGGGAAGTGGGGGAGTCGTCTTCAATCGACATGGTGCAGGCTCCAGGTCAGGAGGCGGTTGCGTGGGTTGCGGAACAAGGCTCAGGGTACCTTTCCGTGGGCAACGTGCCCTGATCCGCCTGCCCTGATCAGTATTCACCCGAGCGATTCACGCCACGACGGGTGATGACAGGCCGCCTCAATACAGCGTTCCAGTCGCGGCCTCGACGTATTTGCTGCATCGCAGCACAATACGCCATGACCTCTGTTTCCCTCGGTAATACCGTCCCCTCCGATGCCACCGGCCTGAGCCCGCGCCAGGTCGGTTTGATCCTGTTCGCACTGACCCTGGGTGGCTTCGCCATCGGCACCAGCGAGTTCGCCAGCATGGGGCTGATGCCCAACATGGTCGCCTCGCTGGGCGTGACCGAACCGCAGGTGGGCCACCTGATCAGCGCCTATGCGCTGGGCGTGGTGGTTGGCGCGCCGTTGCTGGCGATCCTCGGTGCGGGCTGGAAACGCAAGACCCTGCTGCTGTCGCTGATGGGCTTCTACGCGCTGGGCAACCTCGCAAGCGCGTTGGGCCCCACGTACCACAGCATGCTGCTGTTCCGTTTCATCGCCGGCCTGCCGCATGGCGCCTACTTCGGCGTGGCCGCGCTGACCGCGGTGGCGATCAGTCCGCCGCACCGGCGTGGCCGCGCGATCAGCATCGTCATGCTGGGCCTGACCCTGGCGATCCTGATCGGCAATCCGCTGGCGACGTGGGCGGGGCAGGCGGTCGACTGGCGCTGGATCTACGCCGTGGTGGCGATCATCGCAGTCGTCACCGCCGTGCTGCTGGCGATGTGGTTGCCGGCGCATGTCGATGGGCCGAAGGCGAAGCCGCTGGCCGAGCTGCGCGCCTTCAACCGCACGCCGGTGTGGCAGGCGCTGGGCATCGGCGCGATTGGTTTTGCCGGCATGTTCGCGGTCTTCAGCTACCTGGCGCCGACCATGCTGGAAGTGACCCGGGTGTCGGCGGCATGGATTCCACTGGGCCTGGTCGGTTTCGGCGTGGGCGGCGTGATCGGAAATTTCGTAGGCGGATGGTTGTCCGACCGCTACAAGTTGCGCGGCGCGTGGGTGGTGCTGGCGTGGGCGGTCGTGGTGCTGTTGCTGTTCCCGTTGCTGGCACGCAGCCTGCCGACGATCCTGCTGGCCACCGTCGCCATCGGCTTGATGGGTGCGCTGGGCCCGATCCTGCAATCGCACCTGATGGACGTGGCCGGCGATGCGCAGACGCTCGCTGCAGCCTCGCACCATGCGGCGTTCAACACCGCCAACGCATTGGGTCCCTGGCTGGGCGGCATGGCGATCACCGCCGGTTACGGCTGGACCTCGACCGGTTACGTCGGCGCCGCCACCGCGGTGGTCGGACTGCTGATCTACGCGTGGGCCAGCAGGACCGCACGGGCCTCGGCACGCGCGGAAGCGGAGATGCAGGTGGCCACCGTGGCCTGCGAATCCTGAGCGCAGGGTGGGCCTCGGCCCACCGCTCCTGGTTCCGTTGCGACAGAGTCCGGCAACTGGCGATGGTGGTGGGCCAGGGCGCACCCTGCGGGTTCTCTATGGATGCGCAGGCGTGCGTGGGAGCGCGTGGCCGGTCTCGAGGAAGGTCTTGAGGTTCGAAAGCACCGTCGGCCAGCCGCCGGAGATGCCCTTGAGCATCTGCGGGTCGCGTTCAAGGTCGTCATGCGTGACCGTCAAACGAACCAGTCCGTCGGCATACGCTTCGATGTCGAAGGCGACGCGCGAATGTTTCGCCTCGTCCCCGGCGTCATCCGGCCTGGCCCAGGTGAACACCAGGCGGCTTGGCGGGGTGTTCTCGACGACCTTGCCGACGATGTCGACGATGCCCGAACCGTCGACGCGCGTGTGCTCCCAGCGGGAACCGGGCTGCCAGTCCGACACGTTCACGCGGGCGCAGCCCGCTTTCGGATCGACCCACCACTCGCGCATCAGGTCCACGTCGTGCAACGCCTGCCAGACCTTCTCCGGCGTCGTCGCGATGTAGGTTACGTATACGTAGTCAGGCTTTTTCATCGTCATCATCCTTCCAGTCTGTTCCTGGGGTTGCGCAGCGCGCCGGGACTGCGCTCGGGTTTCCTGCCTCTCAATCCGGCGGCATCTTGTCGAATCTGGGCAGGGCGGGATCGAGGTGATCCCAGGCATGGCCACGCACGCCGTAGGTCACCACTTGCGGATTGAACCGGCCTGGATCGTCAAGGCTTGCCGCGTGCACGGTGAAGAGTCCGGGCATGGCCGCGAACGTCAGGTAGACCGGTGATCCGCAGATGGGGCAGAAGCCGCGGGTCTTCACGTTGCCGCTATCGCCCACCATGTCCCAGTGGGTCGCTTCGCCCGTGAGTTGCATGCCTGCGCGCGGGAAGGTCAGATAGGATCCGTGCCCGGTACCGCTCTTGCGCTGGCAGTCGCGACACTGGCAATGGTTCGCGAACAGCGGTTCGCCAGGAATTCCATAGCGGATCGCGCCACACGCGCATCCACCGACATACGCCTCGCTCATTTCCTGTCCCCCATGAAACGCTGTTGGGCCACGATCGCCCCGAGGGCTGGCATGGTTCTTCCGATGCGGTTGCAGTCAGGATTTTCCATCGTCATCGCCTTCCAGTTTCTTCTTCAGGGTACGCAACGCGCCGAGGCGCCCGCGCTCGAATTTTTCGATCCAGCGCACGTAGATGTCGTGCAGGGGAACGGGGTTGAGGTAATGGAGCTTTTCCCGGCCTTGCCAGACGATCGCCACCAGGTTGGCCTCTTCAAGAAGCTGCAGATGCTGGGTCACCGCTTGCCGGGTCATGTCCATGTGCTCGCAGAGCGCGGTGACCGTCTGGCCGTTGTCCAGGTGCAACTGGTCGAGCAGGCGCCTGCGGGTCGGGTCGGCCAGTGCCTTGAATACCTTGTCGATGCCCGGGCCCTTCAATTCCAGTTGTCGATCTTGATGTCGTCGGGGCTGGGCGCGCCTTTCCCGGTTTCCACCAGCGACTTCAGGCTCATCAGGAAGATCGCCCATTTGGTGCTGCAGTGGTGCATGAATTCCACCGGCTCCTTCCAGCCTTGGTGCTTGAACAGGACGATGCTGTAGTCGCCCTCCTGTTTCAGATCGAAACCGATCTTGGTGCCGATCCACTCTTCGGGTCCGTCGACCACTTGCCACAGCACGCGCTTGTGGGGATCAAGCCCGATGACCTTCATCCCGAAGCCGCCGATCTCGACGCCGCCGGCACTGAAGCGGAAGGTCAGCATTCCGCCGACTTCGCTTTCGCCTCGCGCGTCCTTCGTCCACCAGCCGGCAACGCCCTCGGGCGTGGCCAATGCGTTGTAGACGTCCGCCAGGGACGCCTTGATTCCGACTCTATGCAGGATGTCCACCATGGCTGCTCCGTAACGGTTGCTTGGATCGACGGCGGCAACGCCTCCAAGTTCCAGGCCTTGCTTGAAGACGCTTGCCGGTGACTGGTGGGATTAATAATATGCAAGTATTTACTTGCATGTCAAGTCCGCGTAATCCGGATAGAAAAGCGGGTGGGGACCCGACCAGCGGATGTCGCTGTAGTCCTATCGGTAACCTGGCGCCGCGTGGTCACGCACATGCGAAGCAACGGCAAGGAAACCGCACGCAGTTTGCTTGTGAGCGGCAGGGGCGGCTTGCCACAATGCAGCGGGGCCGGGATTGGCGCGGGCAGGAAGCACCGGCCGATGTACCCGGCCCCTTGTTTATTCCCCAAGTGAGGATCACATGGACCACAAGTATCTAGCCGCATTCGTTCTCGCCCTCGCGGGCGCCGCACCGACCGCCTGGGCGGGAGAGTGCGAAACCAACTTCGCCAAGTCAGGCAGCATTTTCACCGGCACCGATTTCTCCAGCAGCGTCACCGTCCCCGACCTGTCCGTGGCCAACGCCATGGGCCAGATGCGCGGCATCATGATCGCCGAGAAGATGGACGTGATCACCGAAGACGCCGAAACCGGCAGCATGCTGGTCGAGCAACGCTCCACCAACACGCTCCGCGCCATCCCGACCCTGATCAATGTCAGCGGCAGCGGCACCGCCGCCACCGTGGAAATGACGGTCAAGACCGAGAAGGGCCAGATGGCCAAGCAGGACGTCATGCGCCCGTACATGTGCGAGCTGCTTGCCAGGCTCAAGGGCGGCAAGGAAGGCCGTGCCGCCGCCGCGCAGGGCGCGCGCGCGAAGAACAACGACGACACCACGATCAAGGATGTGTACGTGTTCTCGCGCGAGATCGCGCGCGAAGCCAAGGGCAACGCCGTGGCGGTGACCGCGCGCCACAAAGGCCGCAAATACGGGCTGAAGGGCCGCGTGGATTACATCCAGGAAGATGGCGAGGACTACAACGTGTCCTTCGACATCCCCGACCAGAGCAAGATGCTGCTGCAGGTACCCGGCGACAACGAGCCGCGGGTCGGCGTGGCCTGCCTGTTCCGTCCCAACCAGCTGGCCAACGTGCTGACCTTCCGCAAGGGCGACAAGGCGACCTTCACCGGTACGTTCCTGCGCTACGACGACAGGAAGCGCACGCTGTGGCTGCAGAACTGCGTGCAGGCCAAGAAGTAGGAATCCGTGTGGCGGGCTTCAGCCCGCCGCTCTTCGTTCCGGTGTGATGCGATCAGTGGTGGGCCAAGGCCCACCCTGCCTGGTTGGACAATCGAAGTGCAGCCGTATGCCTTGCACGGAAACCCTGCGGTTACGTGGGTTGGCTCCGGTGCTGCCCAGGCTGCTTGTTCTCAGTCGCCAATCCCGCGAGGCAGCGCCAGGCCGGAGGCCCCTGCGGCCACCTTGCGTACGCTCATGATGGCGGCGGCCGACAGTGAACGGCGGGCCATGGCTGCCGGCACCTTGCCGCCGATATCGGTCAATGATGCATAGGCCAGACGCGTTCCCGTTCCCGTCGGCGTCATCACCCACTCGCCGCGCGAGCGCAGCGCGATGCAATCGGGCACCGGTTTCCTGCCGACGTAATCGAGGGACGCGAACCTCACCCGTATCTCGCCATTGGCGTGGACTTGTCGCTCGAAGCGCATGGAATAGCAGCGTTCGCTGATCACCGGCGTGCTGAGGACGTCCGACCAGATCGTCAGCTCGCGCCCTCGCTGGATGAAGGTGCGGCTGATGTTCCTGTTCTTCTCTTCGAGATACTTCCCGAACAGGTAGTCGGCGATGGCCGCCGGCGAAGCGTCCAGCGATGTGCTGACGCGCAGTTCGTCGAAGCGTTCGCCCGGAATGCGCCGGGTTTCCAGGCGTATGCCGTCCTTGTCGCTGGCGGTCCTCCACTGCTGGGCCTGTGCGCGAGCGGGCAGGGACAATGCGGCCGAGAGGAACAGCAGGCAAGCCACGGCCCTGGCCACCCGTGATGGGAAGGACGCGGCCTGGAGTGCGATTCGGTTGCGGTAGAAAACCATGTTGCCTGCCTCCCCGGTACTGAGCAGTCCCGGGACATTCGATGCCCGTGCCATGACAGGGTCAAGACAACGCATGGATCGAGACGCGATCGGAGCGCGTAGGGTGGGCTTCAGCCCACCGCTCTTCGTTTCGGTGCGATGCGACGCAGTCAATGGTGGGCCAAGGCCCACCCTGCTTTTCCAGCGGGGGACGCAGGCCATTGAACGACATCGAGCATTACGTCGCTTTGCTAGCCATCGCCCTGATCCTGTTGCGCCTGTCGTTCCAGTGTCGCCGCGTGTCGCCAAAGATCATCCAGGAGCGAGGCATACACCTTGGACTCGGGTTCCGGCACGGAAGTGTTGACCATGAGGATGACGGCGACGTGCTTCTGCAGGTCGGAGAGCATCTCGGTCCGCATGCCAGGATCCGAACCGCCATGGCCCATGCGGGTGACATTGAACTTGGTGGACCAGAAAATCCCCGAGTTCTTCTCACTCAACAGGACGTTGTCGGGCTTGTTCGAGCCTGTGTACTGGAACCTGAGCATCTCGGCGGCCGAGGACCGGTCGAGGATCCGCGTTCCCTGGTACCGCCCGTCGTCGAGCAGCGCGATGAAGAAACGCGACAGGTCCGCAACCGAAGTACGCACGCCGCCATCGGGATAGGTGGTCATGCCGTACCACGGGATCGGAATGCTGAAGCCGTCCTGGGCCACGTACAGGGTCGAATGCGCGGCGTGTGGGATTTCTGACAGCAGCCATCCGCTGTGGTCCATGTGCAGCGGCTCGAAGATGCGCCGGTGGGTATAGACGTTGAGTTTTTCGCCAACGGCCAGTTCGACGATGTACCCCGCCAGTCCCGCTGCGATGTTGGAGTACTCGCGGTGTGTTCCCGGCTTGAACGGGAGGAAGTTCTCCTTCGAATATTGCCTGCCGCCTGCGACAAGATAGCCCTTGAGGAAATCGTCCAGCGATTCCGGCGCGTCGCCACCCCAGTGGTAGGTGCCCTGGTACACGGACCAGCGGTCGGTGATGCCCGAGGTGTGGGTCGCCAACTGGCGCAGGGTGATGGGATCGCCGGGAAACGAAGGATTCACCACCTTGAAGGGCAGGTAGGCATTGATGTTCGCATCGAGGGACAGCTTTCCATCCTGCATCGCCTGCATCAGCGCCACGCCAGTGAAGGTCTTGCTGATCGAACCGATGTTCATGACCGTATCGGGAGTGAAGCGCACCGCCTGCTGCTTGTCCGAGTACCCGTATCCCCGGCTCCAGACCAGCTTCCTGTCGATGATGATCGCGGCACCCAGGCCCACCAGTCCGGCCTCTTCCATGCGCTGTTCGATGAGGCGGTCGAGGACGGGACTTGCCTGCGACGGCACCGACGTTTGCGGATCCGAGGCCGACGCCTTCCCGGAAACGAGCAGGCCGGTCAGGGCAGCGGCCATCAACAACGATCGACGGGGATGCATGTCTTCTCCAATGCCTGCCACGGAAAGCGGACGATGCCGCGGCAGCGGAACGCTGGCTATTGGAATGCGACGGAACGGCCGATGGAGCGACGAAGCGGGATGGACGGGTGGCGTATCGGTTGCGACGCAACGGCGCGTCGTCCGGAGGCCGGTCCCCTGCGCGCCTCAGCCATCTGTCCGTTGTCCTATCCACAAGCGATTTCCATCCGGATCCTCCATGCGGAATTCGGTCATGCCGTAGAACGACGTCTCCAGCTCGGGGATATCCAGGCCGTTCCCGCGCAGCTGCTGGTGGTACCCGACGATATCGTCGGGATAGAGATAGAGCACCGCAGTCCTCGGCGGCGGTGGATGGGCGTCGATGGATTCGTCCACCATCAGCCGGCACTCGCCGAAGCACAACATCGCCCAGCGCCACTCATCCTTGCGTTGCTCGACGCTGAAACCGAGCTTCTGGTAGAAGCCCACGCTCGCCGGCATGCTTTTGACGGGGAGCATGGGAATGAGTCGGGTCATCTTCATGGCGGTCTCGCTGGCTGGCAGGCGATGGTGGCGGTGTGGCGCAGGAACGATGTCGTGGCCGATCTTGGGCCCCGCAGGATGGCTTGGACAAGGCGGGGTCGATGTCAACGGCATGGGAACACGCATGGATCAATCGCCTCCTTTCGCTGTCGCTTCAGCCCTCGCGTCGCGTCGTCACCAGGCGCAGGAAGGCTTCGTGCTGGTAACGGCTCATGCGCAGCTGCTGGCCGGTGTCCATGGTGACCACGTGATGGCCGTTGAACCACGGGTGGATGGATTTCACGCGGCGCACGTTGATGATCGCCGAACGGTGCACGCGGGCGAAATGGCGGGGGTCCAGGCGTGCGGCCAGGGTGGCCATGGTCTCGCGCAGTTCATGGGTGCGGTCGGCCAGGTGGATCAGCACCGTGTTGCGGCTGGCCTTGATCCAGACGATGTCGTCGACGGTGACGAATACGACGGCTTCGTCGATGCGCACCGGGATGCGTTCCAGGTAGTCGTCGCGCTGGCGCAGCGCATCCAGCGCCTGAAGGATGCGCGTTTCCGTCGTCGACCCGCTGCCGGCGGATGCCAGTCGATTCTTCGCCCGTTGCAGCGT